>CASFRI010000018.1 GCA_949297055.1 uncultured bacterium
AGAATGGTTAAATTCCATCTTTTTATTGTCATCATGAATATAAAATATCAATTTTAGAATATTTTTAATAACTAAATAGATATCGTCCATTTCGACATTATCTTCTCTTTCAATAGATAGAGGTATGGAATATTTGTCAAAAATCTTTTTGATGAAATTAAACTTAGTTGCTCTATCAATTAAGATAGTAAAATTAGAGAAATTTAAACTATTATTGCTCTCTTTAATTCTTCTTAAAATATCAAGCGCCATATAAGTAACTTCAAATTCATCTTTATCGATATTTTCTTTAATTTCACTAGCGGAGTAACTAATTACTTGCATGCCCTTATCTACACCATATTTTCCTTCTAACGGTTCCATCGTGTGACCGTTATTATAATCGTATTCTTGATAAGGTGGTTTCATAACTTTTGCAAAAAATAAGTTTATAGCGTTAATTACTTCTACAGTTGGTCGATAATTTGTTTTTAAAATGTGAGTTTTACCACCTTCATTTTTATTAAATTTATTCATCTTTTCTAGGAATAAATCAGGATTCGCATTTCTAAATCGATAGATAGATTGTTTAATATCCCCTACTTGGAAAACATTGTTGTTTTTAATTAAATTAATCGTTTCTTCTTGTAAATCAGATGTATCTTGATATTCGTCGATCATAATGTAATCAAACATCGATGAAATTTCTTTTCGTACCGAATCATTTTCTTTCAATAATTTGATTAGATATTTAGCAATATCAATAAAATCAAACGCATTATTGCGTTTCTTAAAATCTAAAAGCCTGCGATGTAATTCCTTAATAATTTCTAAAACTATTTCGATATGCTTTTTGCTATTTCGGTAACTTAAAAGCATCTTTTCCTTGCTTACAAAATGATGAGATTCAGAATAATCATTATGTTCTTTAATATATTCTAGAACGGTTTTTAATCGAGAATGGAAATCTTTACTCGCGTCGTCTCCTTTTACTCTACCAAAATTAAAATCATTTAACGCTACTAAGTCGTCATAATCTCTACATGATAAGGCAATCATGAAAGTATCGTAAATCTTATCATTCAATTCGTAATTGTGTATATCGTATTCATGTTTTAATGTTTTTAATTTATCCATTATTTCTTCATAATAATCATCTAAAGATTTAATAAATTTATTTTCATCATAAAAATTTAAAAAATAATTATTAATGTATTTTTCTGTATCAGGAATAATCTCAAACTTTTTAAAAAGTTTTCTAATGATCTTATTTTTAATATTTTCATCATCTTTAGAAGAAAATTGGGTGATGAAATTTAAAAATCTTTCATCTTGTTTTTTATAAAATTCATCAAAAATCTCTCGGATAAGACGACTAGTTTCAATTTCTAAAATACCTTTATCTAAAATGGTAACATTTGCATCAAGGTTCAATAAATTATGATATCTTCGCACCATCGCTAAGCAAAATGAATCAAATGTTTCAATATGTGCAAGGTCGACTTTACTAGCGGCTTCTAAATTATCAACCTTAATAAGAAGGTTTTTTATTCTTTCAGCCATCTGCTTTGCGGCTTCTTTAGTAAAGGTTAAAATGAGCAATTTTTCAACAGGAGTACCTTCTAAAATTAGTTTGGTCGCACGACTCGATAAAACTTTCGTTTTGCCTGACCCCGCTGAAGCTGAGACAAGAAATTCACCATTGCTTGTTATTGCAGCGGCTTCTTGAGCAGGATTAAGCTTTTCACTTTTTATAAACTCATCAGCAGTAATCATCTTAACCCCCTCTTTTTTTTGAAATTTTAGTAACCATTTCGTCTTTTCTAAAACAAATGTCTCTAAAATTACAATATTTGCAACTATTAAAATCATTACCCATATCTTTTGGATTTATGTCAAATTCGAAATTTTTGATACGTCTTATTGCGTCATTTAATAAATCTTCCGTACGTTTATTGACTGCTTTTTCTTGACCTAATTTAATATTCGGATCATCAGATGAATAAGAATAATTAGTTTTAAAGCCTTTAAAATACAAACTACTCCTAAGATTATTGTCTTCTAAAGAAGTATCTAGTTTCTTAAAACCGTTTAAATCAAATGTTAACCCGTTAAATTTTTCCTTTTCGATACTTTCTTTAATTAGTTGGTCGTTGCTCTTCATAGAAGATGGATAAAAAACACGAATGTAAGTTCCAACAATTTGTTTAGAAGCATATTCTTTTTCTCTAGAAAGTAATAAAGAATAAAAAGGTAATTGTAAAGATAAGCCATAATTTGCTAAAAAATCATTATACAAATCGTTACTAGAAGATTTGTAATCGATAATGGCATAATATTTATCCATATCCACAAGCATATCAATTTTACCAAGTAACTTTGTATTATCGATATAATCGATAACAAATGTCTTTTCTTTGATTAATGAATAAGGTGCTTTAATTTGAAGATAAAATTTTTTTAATAATTCTGCGTTAGTGACGATTACTTTTTTCATCTTTTCTTTAAGCGCAAGCTCATTAATCTTCCAAGTATAATTTTTAAAACATTGTTCAAATACTTGATTAAAATCAACTTCTTTATCGATATCAATTTGTTCAAAAACTTTATGCGAAAGTTCACCTAGTTTTAAATGAATTGATTCAGAATTATCACATATATTAAGAACATGAGAAACAAAATATTTAAAATGACATTCAAAATAAGATTTAATATGCGAATAAGAAATAGGATTTTTGAAGAAAAAATGTGAATTTTTAAAATTGATGAATGAGGAATCAAATAGTTTTGGAAGATCATTATTTAACTTATTTTGATAGGCGATAAACATATTATTTGTATCATTATATTTATCATTTTTTTCTTTAATCTTTTTAAAATAAGTTAAGGAGGCATTTTTAGAAAATGAAGTATCTAATTCGGTATCTTTCAAATAATTTCCTACCATATTAAGTTCATTTACAAAAGGCGAAAGTGAAATAGTCTCACTCCCTTCAACTTTATGGTATGTAAAGATTAATTTAATATGAGAATTTAATAAATTTAAACAGCGTTCTTTTTCAAAATTAGATAAAGTTAAATTAGACGATAAATGTAATTTTAAAGAAGTTTCTTCATCTAAACCATGAAATGAATCATATACTTTTGGAAAGGACGAATTAGCGAAATTTAAAATAAATAAATATTTACCTTCAAAAGCATCGAAATCTTCGACAATTTTAATCTTAGATTTTTCTTTTAAAACTTCGACATCACTATCTAAAAATAAAGCCTTAAAAAACTCGAGTTTTTTTTGATGATCAAAATTAAGATTTAAATAAGGTTCCACAAAAGTTGAAAAATTATCAAAGTCATCAGGATAACAATCTTTTAGACTATCTAAACTTGTTTTATTAAAGTCATCCAATTTTAAAAACGCTTTTGCAATAGGTAAATAAATTATTTTGATTTTATGCGGATAATTTAATCCAAGATGATAACAACTTTCAAGACGATGAATAGAAAGTAAATACGTATCGTTTAGGCCATAAATTCCAATGTCAGAAGGATCAATTAAATTATGATTTTCATCACCTTCACTCACTAATGCAGCAATTTTATTATAGACGTAGTATAATTCATCATCCGGGTTATTAAAAATTAAATAAGAAAGCTTATCCTTGGGTTTTGCCGTATTAAAAGAGTTATAAATAGGATTAAAGCCTAGTTTTTCTTTTAAATGTAATAATAGTTCATCATCTTTAGAAAAACCTTCTACATATACAGTAATTCCTTTTAAATCATTTAAATTATTAGATTTAACAATTAGATTATTCTCGATGAGGTATCGTTTCATTTCCGCTAATTTTATAAGCTTAGGATCAAAAGTATTTTCATCGACATATATTAAGTTATTAAAATTCTCTTTTGCGTCTCCGTAGCTTAGCTTAAATTCGTTTACTAAGGCTAGAAAGGCTTGCTTTTTAAACGAACCATAATAAAGAGAAACTAAATCTTCCTTAGTGTAAAGTTTCACATCAGCAAAAACATCGTTTTTACGATATTTTTTAAGGATAATTTTATGTAAAGAATAAGGTGCAAGAATATTATAAATATGGCTCATTTAAATCTTATTTTCCTTCTTTAAAACTAATCGCTGCTTTAACTGCGTTTTTCCATCCCTTAATCTTTTTATTTCTTGTTATTTCATCCATTTTAGGAGTAATAATTTTTTCATATGAATGAAGTTTCAAAATCTCTTCCATACTTTCAAAATAGCCAGTTGAAAGACCAGCAAGATAAGCTGCACCTAAAGCAGTCACCTCGACGCAACAAGGTTTTTTCAAAGTGGCGCCTAATAAATCAGATTGGAATTGTAAAATATAATTATTTTTTGATGCACCACCATCAACTTTTAAATCACCTAGTTCGAAATTAATTTCATTTTCCATCGTTTTAATAACTTCATAACATTGATAAGCGATGCTTTCTAATGTCGCTTTAATAATTCCAAGTTGAGAACTATCACGAGTTAAGCCAAAAATAGCACCCCTAACATCATCATCCCAATAAGGTGTGCCAAGACCAACAAATGCTGGAACAAAATATAATTCATTATCGTTTCTAGCCAAATTAGCCTTTGCTTCAGTCTCATCGGGAGTTTTAATAATTTTTAATTGGTCTCGAAGCCAACTTACCGCGGCTCCACCAACAAAAACACTCCCCTCTAAAGCGTAAGTTACTTCATCTTTAATTTTCCACGCTACAGTTGAAAGTAAGCCATTTTTAGAATTAATAATCTCGTTTCCTGTATTTAAAAGCATGAAGCAACCAGTACCGTATGTATTTTTATATTCACCTTTTTTAAAACAAGCATGGCCAAATAAGGAAGCTTGTTGATCACCTGCCACACCTGTAATAGGTGTATCAACTCTAAAAAATGATGCTTTTGCGAAATATCCACTAGAAGCTTTGACAGTTGGAAGCATAATTTTAGGTATATTAAACAATTCTAATAATTCATCGTCCCATTCATTCGTGCGAATATTATATAGTAATGTCCTAGATGCATTAGAGGCATCAGTCACAAAACTTTCACCATTACTTAATTTGTAAATAAGCCAAGTATCGATTGTGCCAAATAAGATTTCACCCTTTTCTGCTTTGCTTTGCCCATCTTTAATATGGTCTAATAAATATCTAATCTTTGAAGCGCTAAAATAAGGATTTAATCTAAGGCCAGTTTTTTCATAAATTAATTGTTCTTTATCTCTTTTAGCTTCACATATATCTAAAGACTGCCTTGATTGCCAAACAATCGCGTTACTTAAAGGCATCCCAGATTTATCAAATAAAACCGAAGTCTCTCTTTGATTAGTAATGCCAATGCAGTCGATATCTTCAAATGTAACATTGCTTTTTACTAGTAATTCATTAATTACATCAATGACTGAAAGCCAAATTTTTAAAGCATCAACTTCGACGTAACCTGCTTTAGGATAAATTAAAGGAATTTCTTTTTGAGCCATCGCCACCATATGGGCACATTTATCAAAAAGAATTGCACGCGAAGAAGTCGTTCCTTGATCGATGGAAAGAATATATTTTTTCATGTCTATTATTATAGACTAGATTGAATCTCTTTTTAATATAATGTGTGCAAAATAATTAAATAACGTTTAATATAAAAATATGAAAAAGAAAAGCTTAATTTTTATCCCTCTAACCGCTGCTTTATTAATGAGCAGTTTTTCCCTATTTTTTATCTCTAGCCCCGCTAAGACAACTTCGGTTGCACAAGTAATTGATGCAACTGACTTAGATGAAGAAGAGATAAAATCATATTATCAAGGTATCACTAATTTAAGTGGCGCTACTTTACTCACCTCTTTAAGTGACATTATCAATGACCATACTAGCATTAACTATAGTGATGCTTACGATTGGATGGCTATCACTGACCGGGATTGGATTCAATCACCATTAAGCGAAAATGAATTAGCAAGTTATGATTTCTCTAACTTAACAAATGATAATCCAGTCATGCATCTAATGTATCGTAATGATAATTATCTACCAAGCGCTTCAAGATATTATGAAACTGGAGAAATTATTAGCTTTGATAGAGAGCATGTCTGGGCTCAATCTCGAGGTGGCTTTGATACTAGTGCAGGTATGGGCACTGACATGCATCATCTTTTTGCTAGCGATAAAATGAATAATCAAAACGGACATGGTAATAGTGATTTTGGCAATGTAGATGAGGTAAGTAGCCAAATCGGAAATACCGATTATAACAATACAGGTAAAACGGGAACACAAAACGGTTCAAGCATCACGGTCTATGAACCGCACGATGATGTTAAAGGTGATATTGCACGTGCTTTGTTTTATATGGCTGTAAGATATGATGAGACATTATCTTTAACTAGTGAAATTCAAAATAGCACTACATACGACATTGGCAATCTAGATGTTTTATTAGAATGGAATAAATCTGATCCAGTCGATGTCTTTGAAATCCATCGTAACAACCTTATTTATAATAACATTCAACATAATAGAAATCCTTTTATTGATTTTCCTGATTGGGCGGACGCTATATGGGGAGAAGGAGTCGCTAACGTAAGTGAAGATACGCCTTCTCTTATCGATAACGTCATCGATTTAAGACCTTCGAGGAATGGCAGATTAGTGATCGAACAACTACCAAATAAAATAGCTTACACCCGTGGCGAAACCTTAGATGTAACAGGCTTAGTCGTTAGTTACGAGCATGATGGAACGCGTGAAACTATCACTGATTACGTCTTGAGTATCGAAGATGAATCTATTCTATCTAGCCCCGGAAATTATCGTGTCTTCGTCTCTTCTAAACTAGAAGGTGTCATCTATACGTATTTTGATATTAACGTTACAAATACCTAGGAAGAAATACCTACACAAACAGTCATTTATTCAACTGGCTTTGAAGAAAGTGAAGGGTTTAGTTTAGGACAAAATTATCAGGGTAACGTTACAAGTGGACCAAGCGGTCAACAATGGAATATTGATGGGAATTTTTCTAAATCAAAAGCCGGTTCAATTAATGAATCAACGGCTAGATTAAGATATTATTCTAATTCAACTAAGTTAAACGAATTAAAAATGGAATTCGACGTTTCTTACGCTTCATCAATTAAATTTGATACGAAGATGAACGCTAATTTGACTTTAGATGCATTCTATAGTTTAGATAGTGGCGTCACTTACAATTATTTGAAACAAGATGATGGTAGTGATTTTAAAAACGTTAATACGACAAGCGTTAGAACATTTGAGCTTGATGTTCCAGGTGAAAACACATGTGAAACTATTCGTTTTAAGTTCGCTTTAGGCGATGCTTCAGTTAAACCAAGTTCAAGTAATTATGAATTATCTATTGATAATATTTACATTTATGGAGAAAATTATGCAACTCCATTTGATGATTTCCTTGCTATTAAAGATTTACCGCGCACTTTAACTTATGAAGTTGGTGATACATTCACTAGTGAAAATTTAACTCTTAATCGTTTTAATTACAGTGAACCAACATCAAATTTCTACGATTATACATTATCAATTCAAGATGGTGCTATTTTAAACACACCTGGGCAAATTAAAGTAGATGTCATTCCGAATGATAGCTTAATTAATTCTACTTATTTCTACATCACCGTCATCGGTGAATTTAGTGCTGCTCAAGCTTTCGCTAATAAACTTGCGACATACAAGACGTGCGAAGATTACATTGAAGCCTACGAAACTTTAATCGATGAATATAATGCCTTAAGTGATGCTGATAAAGAAGCATTAAAAGGCATCATCATTTATGATTATGATTATCAAGAATATTTAAATAACGGCAAAAGTTATGAAGGCTTAAACCCCACTAATCAGATTGATGCTCATAGTAAATGGATGCAAATAATAGCGATGTATGATCGCGCTAATAGCGCCACTTGGATTAATACAATATTTAACAATCCTCAAACGTATTTAACGTTACTTTATATTGTTTTAGCCATTGAGTCCATTAGTGTTGTTACTTATTTGATAAGTAAAAAGCGTAAACAAATTCGTTAATTAACGATTGCGATGATACAAAGCAATTTCTAAATCGTTCAACTCTTTTTTGATGTCACTGCTTAAATTAATTGCCCCATCTTTAGTGACTAAAACATCATCTTCGATACGGATACCAATACCAAGCTCTTCGATATATAATCCTGGTTCGACAGTGATGACATTTCCTGGCTCTAAAGGCAATTCTCTATCCGATTCATCATGCGTATCTAAGCCTAGATGATGGGAGACGTTATGATAATAATATTTAAAGACGTCTCTATCCTCTTTAATAAAATTAATTTCTTTTAATTCTTTAGCATAAAAATTAACAGTTTCAGTTTGTAAATCACGAATCGTAAGACCAGGCTTAATATATTCGATAATATGTTTATTGCATCTTAAAACAATGTCATAAATTTCTTTTTGTGTCGCATTAAATTTACCATTTATCGGATAAGTTCTAGAAATATCTGCGTGATAGCCATCTAGTTCCGCCCCTAGATCAAAAAGCATTAAATCACCATCTTTTAGTTTATCATTTGGCGTTGGATAATGAAGAGTAGTAGCGTTTTTTCCAGATGCCGCAATCGTAGCGAAAGATAAATTCGCGTTCGCATAATCTTTAATGACGTATTGAAATAAAGAAGCGAGCTGATATTCAAAAAGACCTGGTTCAATCATATTAATTAACGCATTAATGCCCACATTCGTAATACGAATGGCTTCTTTAATTGCTTTAACTTCATCATCTGACTTAACCATTCTTAGACGGATGATCATCTTCGATAAATCGATAATTTCTAATTCTTTATCTTTAGTGAAGTTATTTAAAATTTCTTCCTTGAAGTTTTCTTGATAATAATTATCTTTAATTTTTACTTCTGGGGTCGTATCTAAGTAGACATGTTCAATTAAACCATATTGAGTTTCTTCCCCTAAGATGAGCGATAATTTTTCGAAGAAATGATCAAAATATAAGATGTTATCGATGCCGCTAATTTTACGGGCTTCATCATCGCTAAGCATTTTTCCGACCCATTTAGCTTTCACTTCGTTTGGTTCTTTTATAAATAAGATAACTTTTTCATCCGTGCTCGTTTTTATTAGCATCAAACAAGATTCTTCTTGACTAATATTAGTGAGATAATAAAAATTACGATTCGGCGTAAAAGGATAACTTGCGTCAGTCCCACATTCAAGTTTAGCCATGCCTGAAAACACTAAGGCGATGGAATCGAGTTTCATCTCCGCTAAGATTTTATTTCTTCTTGCGGTTAGTTCTTGTACTTTAATCATAAGATTATGCCTCCAAATTACTCTCTTATTATATGCTCATTTTTCTTTTATACGACGAGATATTGTTCTTTTTTTAATTGAATTTCATGAAAAGTTAAATCTAACTTACTTACATCTTTTAAACTAAGAAATGAAATTTTAGCATATTCTTCTAGATGATGTTCTTCTTTAATTTCAACGTCCTTTTTAGCTTTTAATTTCGCTAAATTTTCATAACTTAACGTCGCTTCGTAGAGATAAGCTTTTTCTTGCTTACCAAACTTAGCCTCATCGATAAGTAACTTCACCGTATTTAAATACGTTCTTAAAAGTCTAGAAGCACCAAGTAAGGTCCCACCAAAATAACGTACGACGATGATGAGATAACAATTTAGATGTAACTTCTCACACATCTCTAAAACTGGCTTAGAAAAAGTATTATGCGGCTCTCCGTCCCCACTTGCGTAACTTACATCAAATATCTTATAAGCGTAACAATAATGCCGTGCTTTTGGATATTTAATTTTTATTTCTTCTAATATCTTAGTGACATCATCTTTCGTTTCAATCGGCCGCAAAACACCAATGAAACGAGATTTAAGCACTTCTAAAGAAACTTCATTATTCGTTTTAGGAACTTTATAATTTAGAGCCATCATAAGTCATTGATAGAAGAAACTAAATTCAGATAGAAATCGCTTACACCAAACGGATCAATGAATTTTTCTAAAATATTTAAAGATGGATAAGTATTATTTAAAGGAGTAACAAAATAAGCTAAGTAGAAATAATCTGAATAAACGCTATGACCCATATTTTCTAATGCATCGATAAATGCTTCTTGATTCGTGATCGTGTCATTTACATCAATATAATCAAACATATCAAATAGCGAACGAATCTCTTGACACGTTTCAGGTGTCACAAGTAAAAGATAATCATCGAACGTTAAATCTTTATAATCTTCGTAAGAAGTAGATTCGTAAATGGTTACTTTTTTAATATCTGTATCGATGATGTCTTCAAAATAAGAGAAGAAATGTCGTATACTAAGATCTAAAGAAACGTAAGCTCTATTGCCATTACTGTCGAATGTCGCATTAAAGATGCTTTCTAAATTTAAACTATCAAATCCTAAGATATTTCCAGATAATTGAATAGCAGCTAATTTACCTATTTCCGAATAAGTATTTAAGAAGAATTTATTGATACCTTCGCCTTCGCTTCTTCCGCTGAAATTAGGCTTCAAGGAATAAGAATAGAACTTGCCAGCAAGAGAAGAGATATCACTATCAAATAAAATAAAAGTTAATCCACTTTCATCGAACATACGAGCGAAGCCAAGAGACGCTGCATCGTAAATTAAATTCGTATCTTCATAAATATTATCTAATAGATAAGAATTGTAGAACGTCTCTAAAATCGTATCAAAATGGGTCGAAGCTGCAATCAATTCATCCGAAGTTGAAATGCGTAAATCAGAGTATTTACTCGTATCTTCTACGTCCACTAAGACGTCGAATAAATTCTTTAAATTTTCTAATTCGTAATCGCGATATAAAGCTTGTGAGATACGGAAGTTAGCCATATTTTCTTGACTTAGAGGATTAACAAATAAATCTAATAAAGTATGGTTATAATCAAAGTTAACAGTAATTTCTCCTAATTGATTTTCAATCAATTGTGGGATGACATTATTTAAAGTATCCACTTCATTTAAACTTCTTAAAATAGCGAACACTTTATCGTTAGGATTTTCTCCAAGTTCAGGTAATAAATTATCTAAGTTATTTAAACTATCAAAACTGATATTCGCAGAACCTAAATTAACGCCCACTACATCTAAGAAATGTTTTAAATCATCTAATTCGTCTAACCAGTTACCTTTATTAAGGTCTTGATTACTGCCTTCGAAATTTCTTAATCGATAAGCCATGTAATCACTCGCATTATTTGCGATAGATCCATCAAATCTTGCGTCGTAATTAAGATGCTCTAAACCTAAATTGTTATAAACTTTTATCATCGTTTGAATATAAACTGTATCAGAGTTAGCGCTAACGCTACCCGCTTGATGGAAAATGGAACTTTCATAAATTGCTTTTAAGCCATTAATAATATGAATATTATTTTCAGATGTATAAGTCGATATTTGAGTCAAATCTAAATTGATGACGACTTTCAATTCATCTAACATCGTCTTTATGAAATCAAATTCGCTTTCAGGATATTTAACATCGTAGTTATTAGCCTCATTATAACGATAGAAAACATTCGCACTACTTAAATCGATACTAAAATCATATTGCGCATTATCGAATGGATTAGCAGAAACAAATTGATGAATTAAATTAGGTGCACCATCATAGATGACATCTGAATTATTCAAAGCTACGATTAAATTATAAACTTTATTCGTATCGACATTTAAGAAATCAATTCTATCGATTGACATCGATTCACCGCCAGCGATATCAAGTGATTTTAAAATTTCTAAAACATCAAATATTTTAATAAGTTCTTCTTCTTGCTTATCATAAACTATTTGGTCGCTTGATCCAAATTGGAAATTATTAACAATTAAATAACTAGCTTTACTTAATCCATCCGAATATAAATCAACATTATTAATATCTTTAGGCGAGGTTTCATCATAGATAATTTTTTGCATATCATCGAGTTCAAGAATACTTGTGGATAGTGTTTGGAAGAAAGAAACTATTTCGCCACTAGAAGGGTTTGGACCACTACGATGGAAAATATGAGAAGCATTGAGATTTAACATCGTTTCTTCAAATAAATCTAAATCTAAATTACTTAAATTCGTATATTGTCCTTCGTTAACGTAATAAAGGTTTTCTATAATTGCTACTAAATTTTCAATTTCTCCATCAAGATATGGCTTATCGCCATTATAATAAACATTCACGCTATCAAAGGATACATCGTTTAAGAATGTTAAGCCGGTCGTTACAAGAGTAGCGTTATTCATCGCATTTTCAATTTCAGCTGGCAAGATTCTAAAAAACAATTTGGAATCATTTAATGAATTTAAGAAATTAGTGAGAGGTAAAGAATCGATATTACCATTTTGATCCAAAGTTGCCCAAAGTCTATTTAAAGTATCGATGGAAATTTCTCCATTTTCATTCGCGATTGGTGTCGCATTAGAAATGACGTTCATCGTCAAGTTAATTTCTCCTTCTTCACCGAGCCAACCATCTTGACTAACGCTACTATCAGCATGTTTATTTCCAATACTTATAATAAGTTGTTCAATAGTTTGATTTGGACCAGCCATCTCTTCTTCATAACCAACTTTTCTTATAAAATAAGAAATAATTGATTCAAAAGCCGTAAGATTTTCATTTTCTCTAATCTCGCTACCTTTGAAGGTATTAAAAACTTTCGAATGATAAATATCAATTAATAGTTGTTCGAAACTATCTTTATGTTCATCAATATCAAAAATAGATAAATCAGGAACATTTCCGTCTAAAGATATGCCTACTTCTTTAAAATTAGTTAAAACGTCGACTAGTAAATCTAATTCTTGTTTGCGACCTTCTTTATCTAGGCTTAATAATGATTCGCTATTTGCATTCGTCAAATCAAAATCTTCGACTGAAACTTGATTAATTAATTCATCAATAGCGTTATAAATTGGCACTCTTAAAAGATTGACTTCGTTGAAAGAATGAATGGCCTTTCTAAGTAAAGTTTCATCCATTTCATCGCTAAAAAGATTTTCAAAAATATTGCCACTTGGATTAGGAAGTGAATCAATAGCGAGATTGATGTCCACTAACATCTTATAAATGCCATAATTTAAATCGTAACCCGTCTCTTGTTCACGACTTGTTAAATCTTTCCAAGCTTCTTTATAATTCGCATCCGCGAAATCTTTTTCTATTTCGCTGTAACTAAGCCCATCTGGATCAGCAAAATAATCGCGATTCGTTCCAAGCGAATCCATCGATTGATGTAATTTATCATAGATAAAATTAGAAAAAAGGAATTCTTGACTATTTTTATCTACGAACACACTTGAATCCACTAAGTTGTCAAGCAATTCTAATACTAGGTCAGGTTCAACTTTAAAAATATCAATTTCGTTAATATTTTGTTCGAATTTACCAATTGTCGTACAAATTTTACCAAAGACTTTACCTTCTTCGGTCCAATTGATGACGTTAGAAAAAGAAATACCGCTTGAAGGATCGATAATACCAGAATTAACAAGATAATAATCGAATGTATCAGCAATGCTAGATTTAGTGACATTCGATAAATCTATCGCAGCAAAAATATCAGAAATACGATATACTGTTTCAAGTTGACCAATCGTTTCATTACTTAATGTTTCGCCTTTTAAGGCATCATAGATGCCAGTCGAACCAAAAACACTAAAGAAATTGACGATGTAACCAATTTCGCCATCGTAAACGATTTTACCGTTACGGTCTAAAATATATTCATCATTTAAATGTTTACTATTTTCCCATTTTGTGACGTTAAATCTCGTTGGATCAAAATCAAATTCAGGAACACTGTTTTCGTAGACTAATTCTAAAACATTATAGAAATTGTCCGTGCGCATATTACCAAAAGCATCTTTTGGATTAAGAATATTTGAAACGTAGAAAATTTCTAATAAAGATAGAAGTTCTTCTTCATTTTCTGGAATTGATTTTAATGCCATAGAAATGCTCATCTCATCTTTTTCAAGGAAATTATTAGAAACATAAACTACCCCTTCGATACTAGAGAATATAAGTGCGAGTTCTTGACCAATATGTTCTACTTCCCAATCGAAATTAGCCGGGCTTAAGCCAATTTTTGCTAGAGCATTAGTGACATCAGGTGAATCCATAAATCCTTGGATGATATTAGGAACAACAGAACTTAAAATTTTTGAGTTATCAATGGAAGGAAGAACATTTTCCATCCCATCGATAAAGTTTTCATCGACATCGACGATCATGCCTTCTTCATCAAATGTAATAGCATCACTATTCGTCGGATCTTGAATGTAATCGACGATACAATCGTATTCATTCATGAGTGATAAAGTGTTCAATAAAGCTCCAAATTCTTTCTTAAAATTGTAGAAAGCCTTTTCGTTATTCATATTATGAATAATATTTTCTAATTCATTCGTATCAATATCGATAGTCTCGTTAGAAGATAAAGAAGAAACTAATAAATCCACTAAGTCATCGATCGCGTATCTAATTAAATCGGAATCAAATAGAGCATAATCAGCGTTTTCTAACCTATTACCGTCTTTATCCGTCATGATGGTACGTCCCGCTTCATCGACCCCAATCGGATTACCTGATTCATCTAATGGGCCGACAAAAATGTAACTTAATGCTTTCGCGTTAACGAACACCAAATCAATTATTTGTTGACCTGTTTCATCAAGGCTAGTCCCATTTCTCATATCATCCACTAATTGATTGACATCGACATTTGTTTGAGATTCGCCAGGCAAGAACATTTGAAGCAAGTTAGGTTCAACTTGATTTAATTCGTAAAGTGAATCGTAAATAATAGCTAAATTGCGACCCCAATCAATATTTTTATAATCCGCAAGCTCGCTAGGCAAATAAGAAGAAATATCTTCTCCAACTTTATCGCTAGAAACGACGCTATAAAGAACGATAGGAATGAGACGAGATAATAATTCACTATCTGAAATTGATTCAAATATGCGCATAAAATAAGGATAATTCTCTTCTGTAAGCATCGACTGATAAAGTGCATTGATATCAATTTCACTCACGTCTTTCCACCCAGTAGCGGTCCCATTTTCGTCATAATTAACAAAATTACGTAATAAACCGGAGTTAAAGACGTCAGAAACAATAATTTGTAAGGTATCAATTTCATCTTGAACATCAAAATTAAAATCTTCGATTAAAGAAGCATCAATATAATCTTTCATCCCTTCTTGATTTAAACCAATCGCTAGAGCGATAGGAAGTGCGTAAGCAACTAAATCAGAACCAGATAAAGTTTCTAATAATTGGATGAAAAAATCAGCATTGTTAATTAAAGCTGGATCGAAAGAAAAACCATCTTCCGTCACTAAGCCATTTGAAATGATAGAACCACCACCATGACCAATTTGAGCGATGATATCATAAATGCTATCACCCGTCCCAGTATCAGTGAAAAAATCCATGAGCCAAGTATCGAAAGTCCAAACGCCATCTTTTGAAGTCCAATTGAAGAAGACGTTAGAAAAAATAGAGTTATTATAGGTAGAAACAAAGGAATTTAAATATTGGGCGACTTCTGAATCGCTTTCGCCATTATTAGTTTGATCATAAGCCCTAGAAAAAGTTCCGATGATGCTAACGGTTGGAAGTGCGCACATCAAAGTGATGACGACGTATCTAGCACTATGAAATAAGCCGCCAAGCCATTTTTTTCTTTTCGTTTTGACGACGCGACGCGGATAAAATCTTTTTAAAATTAAATTCCAAATTAAGATGGTGAGAAATCCACCAACCGAAATGATAAGAATTGAAGAAATAATAATGGATAATAAAGCGAGCAAGGAAGTAGCGATACTTAAAGCATATTCGCTCGCGGCTTGCCCACTTGCGACATCATAAACATTAAAAAAAGCGTTGATGTAATCTCTTAACGTTCCTAAAATTGTCGTCACTTCAAAACTTATAGAAGCACCTGTAGAACTATTTGTAACAGTTATGACATTTTGAATGCCGAATGCTCCTAAAATTGGACTAGCGTCAAAGCCTCCAATCCATTGACCAAACAAAGGTGCACAGAATAAAGAGATGATGGCTAAACCACCCATGAAACAAAATCTAAATAAAGAATTCAATAAACCTCTTTTCCAACCGATGAGAAAAGAAATGAGAAGACCTACGAAAAATAAAACAAAAAGTGTAATTAAGGTAATATTGACGATTAGTCCAAAAGTTTCAGGTGTCATGTCAATAATCTAGCATATTTAAATTAACAATTTAAGAAAAAAATGTATAAATTATAAAAAGAATAATAATAATTGCTTCTTTTGTGCTATTATTTTCCTATGTTTGATAGAAGAACTTGCCCTGAATGTCAAAAAGAATACGATGACCATCGTTATCGATGCCCTAAATGTCATCTTATCAACGAATTTTCCCGCGACAATAAAAAAATAAATATGATGTTTTGGCCTAGCCCAACGATGCAAAGTATCTATTTTATTGCTGGCCTTCTTCTTTTATTTATTATGCCTATCATCATGCAGGCTAGCTATCAAGATTTAATTTCTTCAAGCCCAATTCTTTATAGTGCTTTAACAAATTTTGCTACATATTGTAGCATGTTCATTTTGTTCATCTTACTTTTAATTCCAAATTACCCAGCTTTTGGTAAACAATTTACTAACGGATTTAAACCCTATATTATCTTCGCTATTGGAGTTTGTTTACTTATTGCTTTCTCTTATTTTTGGTCTTGGATATCTTTTTTAATTTTACCAGGTTCCATCAACGATAATCAAAGTGCCGTAAACGCTGTGACGATAGATTATCCTTTAATGGCTTTATTCACTACTGTCTTTTTTGCTCCTTTCGTCGAAGAACTAATTTATCGCGTTGGCTTATTTGGTTTCTTGCATCGTATCAATCGCTATTTAGCCTATGCTATAAGTATTATCTTCTTCGCTTTAATTCACATTAATTTTGCTTCTTCTAATCTTGCTTCTGAAGCATTAGCGATCCCAACTTATCTAGTAGCTTCTTTTATTTTATGCATCAGTTATGAAAAAGGTGGATTTGCTTCCTCTTATCTAATTCACGTTTTAAATAACTTACTAGCTTTCATTCTTATCTTAGTCTAAATTTATGGAACAAGTTAACATAGTTAAAAAATCAAAACAATTCAACATCTTATCAAATTTTTCTTTGAAACTTTTAGCTATGCTTTTCATGACTTTGGATCATATTGGTCTACTTCTATCTGAAAATGCAGATTTTTTTGGTTTTGTCACAAATTCACCAGTTTTAATAATGTGCGACGTTTTTCGTATTTTAGGTAGATTAGCGTTCCCACTTTTTGCATTCCTTTTAGTCGAAGGAATAAGACACACTCATTCAATTAAAAAATATTTCTTAAGATTAGGCTTTATGGCTCTACTTATTAGCATTGCTTACATCGTTATAATTTATGGGTTACAAATGAATACGCCTGGCGGTAATATTTTCTTTGATCTTTTACTAGCGGGACTTGCAATTTATCTAATTGAAAAGAAAAAATGGATTTCATTATTGGCATTATTGCCTTTTGCTTATGCTTTATTTTGCACATTTGTCAATGCATTTGAACACGTTGGAGTTATCCATTGGTCACGATATTTCCCTTATTTTCTAAGACTTCAATATGATATTTTTGGTTTTGCATTAATTTTATCTTTTTATTTTGTTTATAAACTCATTCCTATCATGTTTAAAACAGAAACATTTAAGAATTTAGATTTCGATGCTTATAAGACGACGAATGAATATCGCTTATTTGCCAATGGAATGATTATCGCCGCACTTTTAGTAATCAATCTCGTCTGGTATTTTTTAAGTTATTACATCGTTGGCCTACAATACCTCATAGGTCTTGGCGTTGAAAGTTGGTCAATATTTGCTAGTATCTTCATTTTACTTTATAACGGGAAAAGAGGTTATAATGCGAAATGGTTCTACTATGGAGCGTATGCATATTATCCGATGCATATCCTTATCATAGGTGGAATAATTTATGCTATTATTATGCTAGCTTAAAAACAAAGGAGAAATTAAAATATGTTAATGCACGTTGAATCTAGTAAAGAATTTAAAGAAAAAATTGCCCACGGCTTAAATGTCGCAGATTTTTATGCGGATTGGTGTGGACCTTGTAAATTACTTGCTCCAATCTATGAAAGTGTCGCAGAAGAATTAAAAGATATAACTTTTTTAAAAGTTAATGTCGATAATCTATTAGATATCGCTAGTGAATATCGTATCTCTAGCATTCCCACAATCTTAGTATTTAAAGATGGAAAAATCGTCGCTCATCACGTCGGATACTTAGAACGTTCACAACTTATTGGCTTAATTAAAGCAAATATTTAATTGAACAAATCGACACTTTGTGCCATAATCTTTTTTGCCGCAGGTGTAGTTCAATGGCAGAACTTCAGCCTTCCAAGCTGACCACGCGGGTTCGATTCCCGTCACCTGCTCCAGCAAAAATATTTCCTAGCTTCGGCTAGGTTTTTATTTAATCAAATTAAAAAACATATAAATTATTTATTTTAGTTTCACAAAAGGAATAAAAATAAATTAATTATCCTTTATTTCTTTGTTTCATTCTCGCTAGATCATTAACGACATATTGAAGCTGTTTCGCATCGATTTTTGCGACGTCACGCTTTTCAATATTTTTGATGAGACGATTAAGTTTTGAAAGAGGAACAAGATAAGAATCTTTCGCATTTACTTCGAAAGGAAAAAGTAAACAATCATCGTTAACGACGACGATAGAAATCATCATCTTAGGATCAATATTTGTCGCGTAAGAAAATCTTATTAACCTTTCTTTGTTTTTTATAAGTGGATTATCGATGTAACGTTTTTCGAACAATTTTGGGTAAAAGAACCACGATTTATCCATTTCATTACCTTCAATTGCCCCACGATAAAATCGATCTTTGATGCAATAAATGTATTTATCACCAAATAAAATATGATCGATGTGAATAGATTTATCATCGTCTGGTCTTAAGATGAAATCATTGATGAGATAAAAATCAAAATTTAAAGCGATCTTATAAATTTTTCGTCCGTAAAAATAAGTAAAATGGCGAAAGAAAATGATACGTTTAATAAGAGGAAATAAGAGCAAAAAGAGGACAACTAATCCTCCTATTACTGCTAAAACGATATATAAGATCTGCTCTAAAGTCATAGGCAAATAAATTACTTATCAGCAATTTCTAGGGCAATATCGACCATCGTAGCGACACCAGTTTCACGTTCTTCTGGAGTAGCCTTTTTAGAACTATCTAAAAATAAATCAGTGACGGTTAGAATGCATAACGCACGCTTTTTAAGTCTCGCTGCGGTCGTATATAAAGCATAACTTTCCATCTCCACACCTAAGATGCCAAGCTTCGCCCAAGATTTCCAAAAATCAGGATCAAAATCATAAAATATATCACTTGATAAAATGTTACCGACGTGAACATCAAGCCCTCTTCTTACGACGGCAGAATAGGCAGCAAGAATCATATCAAAATCAGCGATAGCAGAAAATGTTCCGCCTCTTAAATTAAATTGTTGAGCCCAATCTGAATCAGTTGAGGCAGATTGACCGATGATGACATCAAATAATTTAATACCAGGTTGATAGGCCCCACACGTTCCGATACGAATAATAGATTCGACACCATAATGGGTGAATAGCTCATAAGAATAAATACCGATGGATGGAAGACCCATTCCACTTGCCATAACAGAAACGCGTTTTCCAGTTTTAGTAAAACCAGTATAGCCTAAAATTCCTCGCACATCCGTGACAAGTTTTGCGTCAACTAAGAAATTTTCAGCAATCCATTTAGCTCTTTTTGGATCGCCAGGCATTAAAACAGTTTTAGCGAAAGCTCCATCTTCCGCATTTATGTGGGGTGTTGGCATAGTTAAATTTCCTCCTTCTTAATGATGTGTTTTTCTTTATGCAAATAAATTATAACAACATTTTTTAATTTATTAAATTATTAATCGTAGATTGTCTTATCGTTCAATGCCGCATCAATTAATCTTAATATATCTTTTTTCGTATTTTTAAAAGATAAATTTGGTAAATTATTCACTGGAAAATATTTAACATCGTTCGTCTCGTAACTATGTTCTTTAAATTCGCTTATTTGTTCACCAACGAAACAGACGACATATTGAGCTTCAAGTAAGCCATTTTGATCTTTAGAAACGTCTAAAACACCAAGTAATCGTTTAATTTTGATATCGATTCCAGCTTCTTGTTTAACTTCATTGATGGCGGCTTCACTCGGGCTATCGCCTAAATCGCACCATCCACCTGGTAAAGAATAAGCATTATCTTTACTTTCTCTTACTAGTAATAATTCATTTTTATCGTTGAACACTAAAGTTCTAACCGAAATATTTGGTGTAGGATATAAATCTTTAATAAAGTAATTTGGACGATCAAATTTCTCATCCATAAAATGTTCTAAAACATCCATCGTTCTTTCTTGTACTTCCTTATAATTTTCAATCGCGTAAGGATCTTTAGAATATTTTAAGCCAATCTTTGCAATAGCGAGCATTCTTAATACATAATTATAAAATTGTTTGTTGTCGATCATTTTTTTACCTCGATTTTAATAAAATTAACTAGCATTCGTTAATTACACGTATAATAATAATGTTTATGAAACAATTTCTCTACTTTTTATTAAGTACACCTGCCATTATAAGCATCGCTATGATCATCGTCATCATTCTTGGTGTAGGTATTTTCTTGTTAACTGGTTTTATTCACGTGAAGAAAGACCACATCGCTATTATCGAAAGAGTCGATGTTTACGTTAAAATGAGTACGAAACGATGGAATTATTTTCCTCCCATTTTATATCGTCGTGCAGGATATTATTACTTAGGAGTAAATAATCGAGAAATTAATCTACCAAACGGAACGAAAGCCAAACTATTTTATGAAATTAAAGACGTTTTGCTCTACCATTATTCTGGACATAATATCAAATCCGCGATCGATAGATATTATTTTTTAAATAATAACCATCTTAATATCGACACCTTAAAACAAGCATTAAATTCTATTGGCATCAATTTTGTAGAAATTGTCGAAATTGATAAAGACTAATATTATTCGACGGTGACAGATTTAGCTAAATTACGAGGTTTATCAACATTTAAACCTTTTTTAATAGCGGTATAGTAAGTTAGATATTGAGCGACCATAACTTTCGACATAGGTGAAAGATAGATTGGTGAATCGCAAACGACGATATCATCGCTTTCAAGCGATAAAGATTTAGAAGATACGACAAACACTTTTCCACCCCTAGCTTTTATTTCTTGGAAGCCATTTCTCATCTGATGAGCGGTCTTTTCTTCAGAAATGAAAGCGATGGAAGGAAATTTATCGGAAATTAAGGCGATAGGACCATGCTTTAATTCACCAGCTTGAATAGCGCTAGAATTGATGTAAGTGACTTCTTTCATCTTAAGTGCACCTTCAAGAGCGGTCGAATAATCAATTCCGCGTCCTAAGAAAAATAAATTATCATATTTTGCAATTTCTTCAGCAATAGGAATTAATTTTTCTTTATTACTAATTATCTTTTCCAAACATTTAACTTGTTCTCTCAATTCATAAAAGTGATGGCCTTTAATAAAAGTTGCATCTAATAGCATGAGGAGCAATGCAAGTTCAGATTGATAAACTTTCGTCGAAGCTACACTCACTTCCACTCCACTATATAAATTAAGATAATATTCAGCTTTTCTAGCTAAAGAAGAATAACGATTATTCGTAATAGTTAAAAGATGATAAGCATTTTCTTGAATGAAAGGAATGCATTTAAGCAAGTCCGCAGTTTCACCACTTTGAGAGATAATAATAAACAAAGGATTTTTGGACATGACACAAGGATGATAAGCAAACTCACTAGCGATGTATGCACTGGCGAGTTTTCCTTTTGCTCTAAGTACATCGACAGCGATTAAAGAAGCGTGATAGCTTGTTCCACAAGCTAAGAAAATAATTTCTGAGGCTCTTTCTATGATTTTTAAAAGTTTAGGATCGAAAGTATATTCACCATTAAAAACATAATTTTTAATTAATCTTTCGATACAATTAGGTGTTTCTTCAATTTCCTTTAACATGAAATGTGGATAACCATTTAATGAAACATCAAGATTTTCACTACTTCTTTCCACAAGTTTATATTCTTCTTCATTGCCTTGGAAATAGACGTGAATTTCATCTTTTTTAATGTAGCCGTAACGGCCATCTTTCAAATCGACAAATTGAGAAGAAATATCTGCCATCGGAATTTGATCGCTAGCAAGATAATTAGCGGTTTCACCTTTACCAATTAATAAAGGAGATAAATTTTTAGCAAAATATAATCTATCAGGCTCATCGATATGAACGATGGCTAGAGAATATGATCCATTAAGTTTAGACGTAGCGATTTCTATAGCTTCAAGCATATTTTTCGCACTATTTTTAAGATGATAAGCGATCAAATTTGCGATAACTTCGCTATCAGTGTTACCGTAAAATGAAATGCCTTTAGAAGCTAAAAAATCTCTAATTGTCGTAAAGTTTTCGATGACTCCATTATGCACTAAAATAATTTTACGATTGAAAGAATAGAC
>CASFRI010000019.1 GCA_949297055.1 uncultured bacterium
AATTGATAGTTATTCGCACTGTTTTGGCTATGAAAATCCTGCTATCTATGATGCAAGTATGCAAACCATTTTTGCTTGTATAACGCATGAAGGCTATTACCAATTTTAATTCTCACCTTCCATGGCTAAATCCTTGCACTAATGGATGGCTTACTAACTGAATTACTATTATTTTACACACGTAAAGTAGTAAATTACGACAATATGTTTTAATTGATTAAAAAACGAAATTTAATACAAATAGCAACAAAAGAATAGAATGGTTTAAAATCAAAAAAAGGATTATAAAATAATCCTTATCATAGTCTTAGTGGTGACCCGTATGGGGTTTGAACCCATGAATGTATCCTTGAGAGGGATATGAGTTAGACCGCTTCTCCAACGGGCCACGTTTTATTATTATAACAATTTTAATTTTCTTTGCATTAACGAAATAGCATTTAACTATGTTAATATATAGAGCATGAAAAGAAAAATGTTACTCACCTTTCCTTTATTAATCTCACTAGTGGCTAGTTGTGATGTAGATAATAAAACTTATGAAGTCGCACTTATTTTAAGTAACGCGAACGCTCAAGCAGTGAAAGATCATAGTTTTAATGAAGCA
This sequence comes from uncultured bacterium, assembly GCA_949297055.1. GTDB lineage: Bacteria > Bacillota_I > Bacilli_A > RFN20 > CAG-826 > CALVUG01. Next base: position 608 of record CASFRI010000019.1, read on the forward strand.
GCCTACACCGCTATTAAAGATTATTGTGAGCCAAGAAACATTTCTTACAATTATTTTGTTCCATCTAGTGAAGATGAAGAAGGCTATCTTTCTACCTTCGATGAAGCTGCATTAAAAGGGGCAAAAATTATCATATGTGCAGGATATTCTTTTACTTCTAGCATCAAACTTGCGGCGAATAAGCATCAAGACATAAGTTTCGTCTTGTTAGACGATACATTAGAGAACATCGATAATTGTGTAAGTATTTCTTTTAACGAAGAAGAAAGTGGATATCTTGCTGGCTATGCCTTGGGAATGGAAGGGCTTTCCACTGTCGGCTTCGTTGGAGGTGGGCAAAAAGATGGAAACGGAAACGACATCATTTTAGATTCGATCGTTCGTTTTGGTCTAGGTTACGTCAAAGGGGTAAGCGATGCTTGGAAAGAAAAATCTAGTCTTCTTTCTAATGAAGAAGTCGTTAAAGTTTATTATGGTTATTGTTATACATTTGAGGCTAACGACCGACTTAGTGAAATTCTTAGCCAATGGTACGAAATTGGAACCGAAGCCATCTTCACCTGCGGCGGTTCGATTACTGAAAGCGCTATCGAGGCTTGTGAATATCTAAGCTTAACTAATCCAAGTGTCGTCGGAGTGGACGTAGATCAATCATATCTTTCAGATTACGTCATAACTTCCGCTATGAAAGATATTGCACAAGCTTTGCTATTACAACTTGAAGCTTTTTATAATGATGCTTTTGAAGGTGGAAAACATCTAACATATTCAGTCGATGAAAACGCTGTAGGCTTACCCACTAACGAAACTTCCTTTAAATTTAAAAATTTCACCATCGAGCAGTATAACGAGATTTATCATCGCTTACAAGATGATGAAATTAGTTTTGATATTAATCTAGATTTAGGTAAAACCAAGCAAGGTGTCATTCAATTC
>CASFRI010000020.1 GCA_949297055.1 uncultured bacterium
GAATAATATCTGTGACCATATCCCATAAAAAATCACCTCCATTACGGAGATGATAATTCAATAGGCATTTATATGTAAGTGTGGATATCTTTTACTTATACAAAAAGTCTGCACACCCCTAGTCATCGACTAAGTTTGTATCAGACATGTCGTTCTAATATGGTGCTCCTGGTCGGAATCGAACCGACATGAGTTTCCTCGTACGATTTTGAGTCGTATCTGTCTACCAGTTTCAGCACAGGAGCGGTTAACTAAGCGATTTGATGTCAAACTTACGCGGTCTAAACATCAAAACATATAAATTATAAATGAAAGTTTCGCAGATGAGAAGTAAACCAATAGAAGCAAGAATCGATGCACTGGCGATCGTATCTAAAACATCCGTGCCGCTTCCATAATATAAATAGCAGCCAGTAATAAAAATAGAAATACCAATCGCAGCAAAAATATTAACGATGACTAAAGCCGCTTTATTTATGGAATTAAAACGATTGAAAGCAATCAAACCTACTTGTAAATCTTTTCCTATAGAAAGTAAAATTAAAATAATTTGAAAAAGCGCAAACGCTGCAACCACCGCATCCACAATCATATTAAAAATATAAGAATTGTTGACATCATAATAAACCGCTTCCACTAACATGATAATAGCGAAGACGATAGGTGGTATTAATAATATGCTTGAAACGATACGATAAATAAGATTTTTCTTGTCCATGGCTAATAATATACACGAATTACACTTATAGTGAAATAATAAAAAAATAATTTTTATAACTTTTCAAAAAGTGTTAAAAAACGTAAAGAAAAAAATAAAAGTTTTAATTTATAAATTTATAAAAATTTATAGCGATAATTGACAACATATAACTAACGTTATAAAATAGTAATCAGATAAATCACATGCTTAGCTGCTTTGACAAGAAAGTCACCATTTTTTAAGCAAAAAGCACCAATTGTTTAACGAATTGGTCGTTTTTTCGTGAAAGCACTTATCTTGTGATGCTCTTCACTTATATTTATTTATAAATAAGATAAGAGCAAAAAATGTTTCTTTGATTTTAAGGAGGATAACAAATGAAAAAGAAACTCTCATTAACAGCTGTTTCTGCATCAGTTGCCTTAGTTCTTGGTGTTGGTATGGCTGTTGGCCTTTCAGGCTGTGGTGGCGGAGGTGGAACGACTATCGTTGTTTCTGGACCACTCGAACAACATGATTGGCTCGTCGAAAGACTAAAACAATATAACCTAGATAACGGCACTGATTACAATTTTGAAGTCAGAAGTATCTCCGAAGCTGACATCGACACAGCTGTCACCGACTGGGAAACCGGTCCAAACGTCTATGCATTTGCATCAGATAAGATTCAAGGTTTATTCACCAAGAACGCTCTTGCAGCAGTTCCTGAAGAATATCAAACTCAAATCGAAAACGAAGTTAACGAAACCTCTGTAGAAGCTGCAACGTTCGCTAGCGAAATGTATGCTTATCCTTACACTGGTGATAACGGTTATTTCCTTTTCTACAATTCTACTCTCTTACAAGAATCACAAGTCGACGATTTATATAGCTTAGTCGACCTCTGCAAAGAAGAAGGTTGGAAGATTCACTTCCCAATTAGAGATTCTTTCTATGGTTCTGGTTGGATGTTCTCTTTTGGTGCTAGATATTCAATCGACTATTTACCAAACGGACAAATTGAAAATATTGACGCTGATTTCAACGGTGCAAACGGCTTAAAAGCTGCAAAAGCATTAGTTGATATTCTTAAATATGGTTCAACTGGTCCAAACCCAACTGATAACATTATCGACACCGCTCGTGCTGGTGCTCAACCAGTTAGTGGTGAACCATATGTTGCAACTGTCAATGGTACTTGGGCAATGTCCGCTGCTGACTTTGCTGCAGTTGGTGAAGAAAATATTGGTATGACCAAACTTCCAAAGATCACCTACAACAAAGGCTTAACTGGTGAAGAAACTGTCAACTGTGGTTCCTTCCTTGGTTACAAACTCTATGGTGTTAACCCACAAGCTACCACTGGTGGCGATGATAAACTTGCTATTTCTCATAGCGTAGCGATGTATCTTTATGGTAAGGACACTCAAGAATCTCGTTTTGATTCATTAGGTGTCGTTCCAACCAACGAAGAAGTCTTAGCATTAGACAGAGTTCAAGATTCTAAGACGACTCAAGCTCTTGGCAAACAATCCGAATTCTCAGTTCCACAAACTGCTGTTCCAGGCGGATTATGGTCTGCAGTCGAATCGACAATTGGTGAAATCTGCGATCAATACTTAACTCTTACTGATGCAGAATTACAAACAATGCTCGATGGTTTAAATGACGCGATTGAAGCTAGTAAATAATTAACTTTTTTACTCCCAGGGGCATATGCCCTTGGGAGTTTTATGTATTATCGCCTACGGAGGAGAAATTATGACAACGATTGAATACTTGTCACTCAATAAAGGGCAAAAGTTCTTGTATAAGATAGGTAATTTCTTCATGAGTATTCCTCGTGCTATCGCTAGATTTTTTAGGAAAGTACCGCGTTGGTTCAACGCTCTCATGAAAAAGTTAGCAAGTCCGTTTGTCACTTTAAAAGACGCTATGGTGTATAGTGATTACAAAGTGCGTCTTTCTTTTCTTATTTGTGGATTTGGTCAAATTACGAGACATCAAATTATCCGTGGCGTCATCGCTCTCGTCTATGAATTAGCTTACATCTTCTTCATGATCGTAGTTGGTGTTCCTCAACTAAGCATGTTAGGAAGTTTAGGTACTTTAGGTCAATTTAGCATCGTCGGCGGAGCGAACGCTAATTACGATAACTCGTTCGTCATCTTACTTATATGCTTATTTTCTATCGTGTTCTCAGTTTTGATGGTCATCATCTGGTATTCATCGGTAAAATCAGCCAAAATCCTTTATGATTTAGAACGTATTGGCCATCATGAATCTGATAGACAATATATTAAAGATTTCTTAGGAAAAAAATTCCACACGATTTTATTATCAGTTCCAGTTTTAGGTTTAATGGTTTTCACCGTTATTCCTGTCATCTACATGGTTCTCATCGGTTTTACCGATTATAATACCTTCCATGATCCACAGAGTGGTTTATTATTTGAATGGGTCGGCTGGTTAAACTATTCATTAGCCTTTGGCTCTAGTGGTGTCGGAGGCGGAGGTATGGTCGTTTTAACGACGATTATGAACGTCTTACTTTGGACACTTATTTGGGCATTCTTCGCTACCTTCTCCAACTACTTCATCGGCATGATCGTGGCTATCTTAATCAATAGAAAAGGCATCAAACTTAAAAAATTATGGCGTACGATTTTGGTTACCACTATCGCTGTCCCACAATTTATTTCCTTACTATTAATGTCACAAATGTTCTCTCAAAGTGATGGTATCTTCAATGGTATCATCCAAGCTATGGGCGGTCCTCTAATCAACTGGCTTGGCGATCCTATCATCGCAAAAGTTGTCATCATTTTAGTTAATACTTGGATTGGTATTCCTTACACGATGCTCATCTGCTCTGGTATTTTGATGAATATCCCAGAAGATTTATATGAATCAGCCAAAATTGATGGTGCCTCACCATTTAGAACATATATGCGCATCACACTTCCTTATATGTTATTTATTACAGGTCCATACCTCATCTCACAATTCGTCGGTAACATCAATAACTTCAACGTCATCTACTTACTTACTGGTGGCGGACCGATGTATGGAATCGAAATCATTTCTGTCCCACAACTTATGAGTTTAGGTCAAACTGACTTACTTATCACGTGGATTTACAAGATGACTATTCAAAATGCTTCGAATGCAGATTATGGCTTTGCATCCGTGCTTGGCGTCTTAGTCTTCGCTATCGTCGCCTTCTTCTCACTCATCTTCTATGGCAGATCTAACGCAGTTAAGAACGAGGAGGATTTCCAATAATGGCAGCTTTAACAAAAAAGAAGAATTATTCTTCGCAAAAAGCACGCGAAACGACGACTCGTGTGGCGATTTATATCGTCTTAGTGCTCATGAGCATCATTTGGCTCTTCCCCTTCGTCTTCTTGATTTTACAATCATTCTCTGAATCACTTATTCGTTCTAATTTCCAAATCATGTTTACGTTTAATAACTATGTTAGGTTATTTACATCTTCGGCTACACCATTCCTAACATGGTTCTTAAATACGTTAATTATTGCGATCATCACGACGATTTTCCAAACGATTCTCGTTCTCATGACCGCTTATGCTCTATCGCGTTTAAGATTTAGAGGTCGTCAAGGATTTATGAAACTACTTCTCATCATCGGCATGTTCCCTGGCTTCCTTGGTATGATCATTACATTTAACATTCTTAAACTCGTTGGTTTAAGTGGTTCAATCTATTCCTTAGTTATCATCTACATTGCTGGTTCCGCAATGTCATATTACGTCGCAAAAGGCTTCTTCGACACAGTCTCTAAATCGCTTGACGAAGCAGTCTTAATCGATGGCGGTAATAACAATACGGTCTTCTGGCGTGTCATCTTACCTTTATCAAAACCAATTGTTATTTATACAATTTTAATTTCTTTCACCGCACCTTGGGGCGACTTCATGCTCGGTAGCTTAATTGCTAACAACAACTCGAACTTATATAACGTCGCTGTCGGTTTAAGAAGCTTATTATCCACTATGACAAGCCGTGCAGCAAACTTTGGTATGTTCTGCGCTGGCGGCGTCATCGTATCCATTCCAATCTTAGCGTTATTCTTCTGGTTACAACGTTACTACGTTGAAGGTATCGCTGGTGGTGCTGTTAAGGGCTAATCTTTATGAGGAAAACATCTTCTCTTATTCTAACATTATCATTAAGCTTACTCTTAGGCGTAGTTGCCTGTGATAATAGCCCAAACGGGGAAAGAATTCCTGAAGATTTAACAACCTTAAATATCATCGATGACGATTATCGTAATTTTTATGAAATTTATGTCGGAAGTTTCTACGATTCTAATGGCGACGGAGTCGGTGATTTAAAAGGTGTCGAACAAAAATTATCTTACATTAAAGATTTAGGTTATAACGGCATATGGCTCATGCCTATCTTCACCTCCCCTAGCTATCATAAGTATGATGCAGAAGATTATTTTGAAATCGATCCTGACTTTGGTACGATGGAAGATTTAAAAGATCTTGTGGAAGCCGCGCATGAAATGGGCATTAACATCATCTTAGATTTGATGATTAATCATAGTTCTGCCACAAATCAATTATTTATCGATGCGGCGAACGATTACGCAAGATATTTAGCTAATCCTAGTGGTTATGTTAAACCATCGACTTTATCAAATAAAGATTGGTACGTTTTCCAAGAAGGTGCATCTGGTGGTTACACTAATATCACAATCGGTGGTAAAACTTTCTATTACGAATCTAATTTCTCTGCGAACATGCCAGAATTTGACTTAGATAACGAAGGAGTTAGAGATTATTTTGAAAGTATTGCTCATTATTATTTAAGCGAGATTGGTATCGATGGTTTTAGACTAGATGCAGTCTTATATTATTACTATAATCAACACGAACGTAATCAAGAATATCTCACTGAATTCCACGATTATTGCGAAAGTATTAACCCTGATGTTTACATCGTCGGTGAAGCTTGGATTTCTACGAATTACATCAAAGAATATTACGCTAATTCTAGTGTCGAATCTTACTTCTACTTCGGTGCCAACGATGTAAGCGGAACAATCGCTAGTTCAACTGGAGCGGGTGGATCATTCTTAAGAAGTTATTTTGACCTCGTCGTCGAAGATATTCCTACAAATACGATGGGTCCTAATAATGTTCCTAGCATTCCAGCGATGTTTTTAGACAATCATGATACGAATCGAATTGCTTTTTCAAATATGGCGAGCACTAAATTCTATTATGGTCTATTAGCGATGCTAAATGGCGCAGTCTTCACTTATTATGGCGATGAATTAGGCGTCACGGGCGCAAAGTCAAATGGTGATCCAAGTTTACGTTGCTACATGCCTTGGGATGAAGGTGAATTCACTGGTAAAACAAATAATCCTGAAGGTGCAACGACAAATTACATTTACCCAAGTTACGAAGAACAAAAAGATGATGCAAATTCAATTTATAATTATTATAAGAAAGCTAATTTACTTCGTAACCAACTTCCATCTATCGCTCGTGGACAAATTACTAGCGTCGGTGAAAACACTAATTGTTTCGATATTATGTCCACTCCAAAAAGCGATGAATATTATCTAACTATCGAAAAGACTTACGGTGAGGAAGTCATTTGTATCATCATCAATTTCAACATTAATGAAACACTCACCTACAATTATTTAGAACATGGATATAATGAGGTAGTCGGACAACTCGTCGTCGACGCCAATACATATATCGGCTTAAAAGGTGAAGGAAATCTCTCCCTTCCACCACAAGCCATTGCAATCGTAAGAAAGTAAAGGAGAAGCATTTATGGCAAGCTTAAAACTCGAACACATCTACAAGGTGTATCCAAACGGTACGAAAGCCGTCAACGACTTTACGATGAATATTGATGACCAAGAATTTATCGTCTTTGTCGGCCCATCTGGTTGTGGCAAATCTACGACCTTAAGAATGATTGCTGGTCTAGAAGAAATCAGCGCTGGTGAACTTTATATTGGTGATCAAATTATGAACGATGTCGAACCAAAAGATCGTGACATCGCCATGGTTTTCCAAAACTATGCTCTTTATCCACATATGACAGTGTATGAAAACATGGCATTTGGTTTAACTTTACGTCACATTCCACGTAATATTATTCATGAAAAAGTTCTCTGGGCAGCCGATATTCTTGGTTTAAAAGAATATCTCGACCGTAAACCAAAAGCGATGTCTGGTGGTCAAAGACAACGTGTTGCGCTAGGTCGTGCAATTTTAAGAAATCCAAAAGTTATGCTACTTGACGAACCGTTATCGAACTTAGACGCTAAGTTACGTTCGCAAATGCGTTCAGAAATTTCTAAATTACATCAGTCTTTGAAAACGACTTTCATCTACGTCACCCACGACCAAGTCGAAGCTATGACTTTAGGCACGCGTGTCGTCGTCATGAAGCTTGGCCGTATTCAACAAATTGATACTCCTAAGAACCTTTACGATTATCCAGAAAATAAATTCGTCGCTGGCTTCATTGGAACGCCTCAAATGAACTTCTTCGACGTTTCATTAAAGAGAGATAAAGATCGCGTCGCTATTACGTTTGTCGATAAAGATGTGGACAATTCTGTCATTCACATTCCATTCAGTGAAATGTTAAAAGTTCATAAGCATTATATGAATGGTGATAGAGTTGTCACTCTCGGTATTCGTTGCGAAGATTTAAGCATCGAACCAGACGTCGTTAAAGATAGTAAGAATGCGATCGATATGCGTATTACCCACTTCGAAGAATTAGGCAATGAAACTCTCGTCTATGGTGATATTTCCTTAAAAGAAAAAGGTATCATGGATTCACCAACAAAAATTATCGTCAAAGCCTCTTCTAAGCTTGGCCATAAGGCGGGCGATGTAGTCAAAGTCCACTTCAACGTCTTAAAAGCCCACTTCTTCGATCACGATACAGAAATGTCAATTTCTTCTCGTTTACCGAAAGAAAATATTTTCAATATCGTCATCGACAAAGGTATGTTACATATCTTAGCAAACGATATCAAACTTCCAGCAGCAATCTCTAACAGATTACCAGAAAAATATGTTGGTACACTTTCTTTACCAATTAGAAGTGTCAAAATTGGTGAAGGACCATTAACCGCAAAAATTTCTAGATTAGAAAGAATTAGCGACTTAACCTTAGCTTATTTAGTCATTGGTGAACATACCTTCTTTGCTCTCGTCGATGATAAGCAAAAAGTCGGTGATGAAGTAAAAATTTATTTAGATCTTAAAGATGGTTCATTCTCCAATCTTGATGGTGAAGCACTTGCCCCGCTTGGTCATAGCGATAATTTAATCGCTAACTTCATGAACTTTAGAACCGCTGTCGCAAATGCTAATGCCGGCGCTCCAAAAGGCGAAAATACTCCTCTTGCGCAATCTTTCATCGATGAAACAGATAGACGCATGAACGCTATTAAAGTAGTCTACGATGAACAAATTAAAGCGTTAGATGAAAAATATGCCGCTGATTTAGAGGAAGCTAGGAAAGTTGATGTCGAAGCGACGAAAGCGAAAAATAAGACGCTTTTAGAAGAAGAAACTACTCGCATCAACGCTGAATTTAATGAAAAATCAGCCAAAGCGAAAGAAGAACTTGCTAAAGTTAAAGCTGCACATAAAGAAAAAGTTAAAGAAATTAAGATTGATGTCTTTGCTACTTATAAAAAACGTGTCGCAGATGAAAAAGTTGACTTTAAACGTAGTTTAGAAATTAATAAAGACCGCGAATCTCGTATTGCTCGTAAAGCTTCGCACGATTTATTTGTTGAAACCGCACCAAAAGATCGCGATAACGAACTAAATGATCGTCTTAATGCGGAAGCGTTAGAATACGAATCTCTCGCAGGTGCTATCAAGGCTGAACTTGGCCGAGATAAAGCCGAAAGAAATGCACAAATTAAAGAACTTAAAGCTAAAATTCAAGCTGAAAATAATCCTGTCGTCACTTTGACGAAGAAATATAACAAAGAAAAAAATGCACTCATGAAGAAATCTAATGAAGAAACAAAGATTGCAGGTCTTATTTTCTTCCTTAAATTTGATAATGTCTTCACCTTACTTCCAGAAGATATTTCTAACAAGATTATCCAAGGCTTAGGCAGCAAAGTTTACACTCGTTCATATCGTGTAAGTCTTGCCCATGATGCTTACATTGAAAGAGAAGAAAAAGATAGTTCTACATTAGAAGCTCACGTCGAAGGAGTACTCGATTTCGGCAAGGAAAAATATATTGAAGCGAGCGTCGATAACGCTGGCGAAGAAAAGATCATCCACATTCTTAGCGATAAGAAAGTGAACAAAGGTGACGTCTTATATTTGCGCACTGATATCGAAAAATCTGAGATTTACGAAACTTCTAACGATATTAGACTTTACTAGTAAAGGGGGTTTCTAAAGATGAAACGTAAATTGTTAGTTCCTTGTAGTTTAGCACTCCTTTCAGTACTATCTTTAGCGGGCTGTTCAAATCCATATCCGAATGCGATTAGTCTCGATGAAGCTATCACTTATGTAAGTGAAATGGATAGTCAAACCTACTCTTATTATGACGTTTCTTATTCGAACTACTTCAGTGCAGATCAAGTAGAAATTGAATCTGGTTCGAACGAAGGAACAATTAATAACATTGTCTTTGAACTTCCAAGTTCTTCTGCTGGTGTTACTCCATCTCGAATTTTTGGCGCCCCACTACATATTAACGCTACTAATTTTACTTATAACGAAGATAAAAGCGGTTATACAGCCGGTGTCAATACGATTTATAATATGATGGTTTCTAGCGATAATTATCGTGACCAAGTGATCGTAGAACCTACTGAAGATGGTGGTATTTCCTTCAATACTTATGGTTCATTTATTAACTGTGTTCTTCTTAGCGTCTATAAAAACGCAAGTGGCAGTTATAGTAATATGCAAATCAAAGGCGATGCCAACATCGAATTTGTTTACAACGCTGAAGGCAATTTAATTAAAGAAAAATACACTAACGTCGATTTCTATCGCGATGATGTCAATCGTAAGTTTGAATGTTTTGTCTATTATACTTATCATAACTAATACTGATTAACTTAATTTATTTTTATGCGTAAACGTTATCTATTAATATTATTAACTATTTTGATGTTACCTTTATCAGGGTGTGATATTGCCCCTACTTTTCCTGAAGATTTAGATGCTTTTATATCGCACTTTAACATCGATAGAGCGATCAATAATCATCAAAAAGGAACATTGAATTATTTAAGTACAGTTTTAGAAAACGATGTGGAAGTCGGCCGAAGCCTCAAAACTTACACTTATGAAATTAACGACAAATTTAGTGCTCATAACGTGGAAATTATGGAAGGAAGTCTCATTCCTACGACTGGCTCGGACGCTAATATCATCTACTTAGAAGAAACTCTAGATAATCTAAATTTTAAAACTATCTATCAAAAGAAGGACGAAGTTAAAGTTGAGACCGCTAGAGTGCTTACAGAAAATGAAAGAAATTTATATTTACAAGATTTTTTCTACACCACTAACGCTAATGGTTATAATGGTGGCTATTATTTAGGTGATTGGCTCAAAGCTCGTGCCGCTTTAGCAAATTATATGTCGATCGATGATGCTAAAGAAACATTAACGTTAGAGTTAGATGATTTCATTTTTGATGAACAAAATGATGTTTGGCTGACTTATCGCTACGTCGTCGATAAAGATGGTATGATTTTAGATTATTATTTTCATGCCTACGATGAGATGACGACTCTTACCACAGAGTTTACTATAACTTACAATTAATCTATTATTTTATTACGCGGCTGTGGCGGAATTGGTAGACGCGCCAGAATCAGAAACTGGTGAGACCGCTCGTGTGGGTCCGAATCCCACCAGCCGTACCAACCTACAACACATTTGGGCCTTTTAAGCCCTTTTTTATTAAATGATGAATAATTTATCTAGCATGATTAAAATTGGTTCTAAACATGCGTTAAACATCTATTAAAATAAAATTTAAGAATGTTATTAAGTATGGACATTAATAAATTAAATGAAATCATGAGAAAAGAAGGCTATTTAACATATAATCCTAATATATCTCAATATATGGATAAGATGGTAGAAAGAGCAAGACATATCATTAATCATACTAATGTTCATCCTTATAATATGAAACATATTAGAAAATTATTTTCTAAATTAATTGGTAAAAAAGTCGATGAATCTTTTCGTCTATTCCCTCCATATATATTGATTTTGGTTTAAATATCGAAGCTAGTAAAAATGTATTTATTAGTTTAGGTTGTTGTTTTCAAGATCAAGGCGGAATAGAAATTGGCGATAATGCATTAATTGTTTTCGCTACACTTAATCACGATTTAAATACAAATAAAAGAAGAAATATGAAAGCCTCTCCTATCAACGTAAAAAAGATATTTGGATTAAAGCGCACGACGCAATCTTAACAGGCGTTACAATTGCTGAAAGTTCAATCCTCGCTGCTATAGCCATCGTAACAAAAGAGGTAGAGCCATAATTTGTCGTTATGGGTGCACCAGTTAAAATAATTAAAAAGATAGAAAAATAATTCTTTTTTAATATCAATTAAATTGATAAGATTTAGCCATGAATAATATCATCGAAATTAAACATTTAAAAAAATATTTCAAAGACATCAAAGCCGTCGATGATATATCTTTCAATGTAAAGAAAGGTGAACTTTTTGCGTTTTTAGGCGTAAATGGGGCAGGAAAATCAACGACAATTAATATTCTTGTTGGGGTCTTAAAAAA
>CASFRI010000021.1 GCA_949297055.1 uncultured bacterium
AGTGGAATTACCTTTTAATTATTTAAACAAACTAAGGAAAAATACGAAAAAATTAATAGCGTTAATGTCGAGTAAAATTGAAGGTAATCCCTTAGATTATAAAGCCGCGAGTGAAGCCATTTCTTCTAAAAACAGACATTTGCTTAAGCCCGAGCAAGAAGTAAGAAATTATTTTAATGCCTTAACCTATTTAGAGGATGCGTTAAAGAAAAGAAGAGAAGTTGATATCGATTTATTATTGACCCTACAAAGGATAATTGTAGAAGGGGAAGGTAAAGAAAAAGTTGGTATAAGAAACGCTATACCGGCTGGTTTTGTTTTTGCAGTTTACGATAACAAAACAAAAAATATCGAATATATTCCGCCCGCAAAAGAAGATATTAAGCCTTTGTTAAATGAACTTTTTTCTTATTTGAACAATTCAAGTGATCATCCACTTATCAAAGCAGCGACTTTACATTATCAACTTGTCACTATTCATCCTTTTGAAGACGGAAACGGAAGAAGTGCAAGATTATTATCTTCTTATTATTTAGATTTAAATGGTTATGGCTTCGCTAATATTGGTTCGTTAGAAGAATATTTTTATTACAATTTAGACGAATATTATAAATCATTACAAATGGGCTTACCGCCTCTATATTACGAAGGAAGAAATGAACCCCCTCATCCTAATATCTGGTTTAAATATTATTTACGCATGTTTGATTTATATTCTAGCAAAGTATTAGAAGTAGCTAGAAGCCAAGATGAAGAATGGATTCTTAATTCTTTAGATCATTTAAATAACAAAGAAAAACAATTTCTACTTTTTCTTTTAGATGAAAATATTTATCAATTTAGTCCAATTTATCTTGCTAAAAGATTAAAAGTTAGTAATCGTACGATTATCAATTGGAGCAGCGCTTTATGTTTGAATAACTTCTTAGTACCCCATCTAGTTAACAAGCGTATAACGCATTATGGATTATCTAAATCTATTCAAGAAAACAAGAAGAGAATGAAGTCACTAATGGAGAAGGTAATTCTTTAATTGCACAATTTTTAATTAAGAAATCAAATATTTTACAAAGTATCAAACTTTCTTAATCAAATATCTCATCGATCGTTTTAGTCGTTATTTTTTCTTTATCATTTTCGTTTAAGAATAAAGAGAAATAATAGAAAGGAAGTGTTAAAATCTTATTTTTTTCATCGTAACCATAGCGATTAGAAGATACTTTGATCGCTAAAGTGTTTTTATTGTGCATTCTAAACTCATCTAATGAATTTAAAGCGCCTCTAGTTTTCTTACAATCGATAGGAACGACATTTCCATCTAAATCGATCAAATATTCGATTTCACTATTTCTTTTTCCTTTCCAATAATATAAAGGATAATTTCTCGCTGTTAATTCGATGGAAAGATAATTTTCGTAATAAATTCCAGAAAGCGATTTATCTTTATTAAAAATAAAATTTTTAGCGTTTAAGCCACTTTGAAAAGTGAATATACCCATATCCGCTAGGTAGAGGCGATAAGAAGAAGTTTCTTTAGCGATTAATGGATAAGTTACCCTCTCTTTTAATAAAGAAGATTTATTGATGATATTAGCGGTCTCCAACCATTCTATCGGAGTGAAGATATCGCGAGATTTATAATTTTTGTTTATTAAAGATGGTTTAAAATTTTTATTTTCCTTATTTAGTTGAGTGTAGATGTTACTAAAGATGGACCTACTTTTTAGTATCGATTCTTTGCTAGCTTGATATAATTCCATATCGTTTAAATAATCATCGTATATCTCTTTTATCTTTTTATTTACTTTATTGTATGCTAGTAGCGTATCATCTTTCGCTTTGATGAATGTATCAACTGCTTCTGGCATACCGCCTACGAAAAGATAATCGTAAAAAATATCCATCAATTCTTCATGAATGCTAGAGTTTAGAACAGTTTTATCTAAGAAAGATTTTTTTAAAAAATCATAAGCGGATTTTCTATAGTTATATAAAAATTCATCGAAGGTTAAAGGATAAATCGTGAGTTTATTTATATTACCGACTGGAAATAAAAACCCCTTATTAGCGAATCCACCTCTTTTATGCGATTGTCTATGAAGTTTAATTCTTACTAGAGAGCCTGTAACGATGAGAGGAATTTCTTTTTTCTGTTCGTTAAAATGTTTCATCATCTTAATGAGAGGCAAACATTCTTGTACTTCATCAAAAATGAGCAAGTGGCTGCCATCTGGCACAAAATCATAATTGATTTGAATGTATTGTAACACTTTTGTTAAATTATCGTTTCGATAGACGAAATCGACGAAATCAGGTTCGTTGGAACAATCGATGCGCACATATTTATTTTTATAAAATTGTTCAGCGAATAAATTTTTAATTAGATAAGTTTTGCCTACCTGTCTTGCGCCTATGACAAGTAAAGGCTTCCTATCCGGATCTTCATTCCATGCGATTAAATCCTTAAGATACTTTCTTTCCATAAAATCACCATATCTTGCACCTTTTGACAGCATTTAATGTATCATATCTTGCACCTTTTGACAACTTATTCTTCTCCATATCTTGCACCTTTTTACACCTTTGCTATTATCTAGTTTTCAAAATGATAAGTTACACTTATCATATGTTTTTTACTTTATTAAAATTTAAAAATTATTAATGACATTAAAAAAGCTGCCCTTTAGAAACGAGTCTAACGAGCAGCTTTTAAGCGTTAGTGTAAGACGATTAGAAACAATTATTTCTTTTCGTGTTTGATGTGTGCTTGCGCCGCGGCAAGACGGGCGACAGGAACACGGAATGGTGAACAAGAAACGTAATCTAAACCAACTTCTTCAAAGAAATCAATTGAGACTGGATCACCACCAACTTCACCACAGACACCAAGGTGTAATTGTGGGTTCGTAGATCTTCCTTTCTTAGAAGCCATATCCACTAATTGACCAACGCCTTTCACATCGATCGTTTGGAATGGATCTTGTTCAAAGATCTTAGTTTCATAATATTTTGGTAAGAATTTACCAGCATCGTCACGGCTAAAGCCAAATGTCATTTGGGTTAAGTCGTTCGTACCGAAGGAGAAGAATTCAGCTTCAGTCGCGATTTCATCTGCAAGTAAGGCCGCGCGCGGGATTTCAATCATCGTGCCAACGTGATAATGTAATTCAACTTTTGCATCAGCGATAATCTTATCCGCGGTTTCGGTGATGATATTTTTCACGAACTTAAATTCTTTAAGATCTAAGGTTAAAGGAATCATAATTTCAGGTTCAATCTTCTTACCTAAATCAATTTGTGCTTTAATGGCTGCTTCGATAATAGCGGTAGCTTGCATTCTTGCAATTTCTGGATAAGAAACGTCAAGACGGCAACCACGGTGACCCATCATTGGGTTAAATTCGTGTAAGTAAGCGATACGGTCTTTAATGACAGCAACGCTCGTATTAAGTGCTTTCGCTAATTCTTCAATCTTATCTTCTTCTTGTGGTAAGAATTCGTGTAGAGGTGGATCAAGTAAACGTACGTTAACGTTTAAACCATCCATCGCCATATATAACTTATAGAAGTCATCACGTTGATAAGGAAGAAGTTCTGCTAAAGCATCTTCTCTACCTTTCGTATCATCGGAAAGAATCATCTTTCTCATGTGGAAGATACGATCTTTATCAAAGAACATATGTTCAGTACGGCATAAGCCAATACCTTGTGCACCAAATTTCTTGGCTTGAATTGCATCTCTTGGCGTATCAGCGTTCGCACGGACGAGTAATCTTCTATTGGCATCAGCCCAACCCATTAAGCGACCGAAGTCACCAGTGAGTTCAGGTTCAACTTTCTTGACATCGACGTCATAGACGTAACCTGTCGAGCCATCGATTGATAAAACATCTTGGTCGGTGAATGTTCTATCACCAAGTTTTACTAAACGCGCTTCTTCATCGACGACGATAGCAGAACATCCTGCGACGCAGCATTTACCCATACCACGAGCGACGACGGCTGCGTGAGAAGTCATACCGCCTCTCATCGTTAAGATACCTTCTGCTGCTACCATACCTTCGATATCTTCAGGTGAAGTTTCTGCTCTAACTAAGACGACTTTTTCACCTTTGGCGTGTCTTTCAGCGGCTTCTTTAGCGTCGAAACAAATCTTACCAGTTGCTGCACCTGGTGAGGCTGGTAAACCAGTAGCGATAGGTTTGATAGCTTTTAACGCTGCTTGATCAAAGCTTGGGTGTAATAAAGCATCTAAGGATTTTGGTTCGACTCTTAAGACAGCTTCTTTTTCATCGATGATACCTTCATCCACTAAATCGCAAGCGATCTTTAAGGCTGCATTAGGAGTTCTTTTACCATTTCTTGTTTGTAAGAAATAGAGTTTACCGTCTTCGACGGTGAATTCCATATCTTGCATATCTTTATAATGGTTTTCCATAAGTTTGATCGTTTTGACGAATTGATCGTAAACTTCTGGCATTCTCTTTTGCAATTCTTCGATGTGAAGAGGGGTACGAATACCAGCGACGACGTCTTCGCCTTGAGCGTTTGGTAAATATTCAGCAAAAACTTTCTTTTCACCAGTAGCAGGGGAACGAGAGAAGGCCACGCCTGTACCGGAAGTTTCGCCCTTGTTACCAAAGACCATCGATTGAACGTTGACAGCGGTGCCCCAGGAATAAGGAATGTTATTCATCTTACGATAAATATTCGCGCGTTCATTATCCCAAGAACGGAAAACAGCAGTGACAGCTTCAATTAATTGAACTTTTGGATCTTGTGGGAATTCTTCACTGAAGACTTTCTTATAATAAGCCTTATATTCTTTCACTAAATCTTTAAGTTCTTCTGCGGTTACTTCTGTATCGAGTTTGTAACCTCTTTTTTCTTTAAGTTCATCGAGCATCTTATCCATGTCAGTGCGTGGATGACCTTTTGCGATGTTTGTGAACATTAAAATGAAACGACGGTAGCAATCGTAAGCGAAACGATCATTACTTGTTTCTTTAGCTAAGACTTCAACAGTCTTATCGTTAAGACCAAGGTTAAGGATAGTATCCATCATACCTGGCATACTGACTCTTGCTCCGGAACGAACACTTACGAGCAATGGTTTGTGATCGCCACCGAAAGCTTTGCCAGTTTCATTTTCGACTTCCTTAATAGCAGCGAAAATATCTTTCACTAAATATTCTGGAAGTACTTTTTTGTTCTCGTAATAAAGAGTGCATGCTTCAGTTGAAATTGTAAAGCCTTGTGGAATGGGAACCCCAATGTGGGTCATTTCAGCAAGACCAGCACCTTTACCACCGAGGAGTTCTTTGCCTAAGCCATAGGCATCCTTGAAACTATAGACATATTTCTTTTGTTCCATGTTTTTCCTCCATTCATGGTTTCATTTCGTGAGTTGTGATAACTTTTTATCACACCAAAAAAGATTTTAGCAAATTTCTTTGATTTTTACTATATTTTTGTGTGCGTGTGCGAAAATTCTACTGAAAGGATTACTGATTAATTTATAAATATTGTTAGCGTTTCCCCATTATTTCGTGAGTAAAAAATGCATTGCATCAACAAAATACTTCGACCAGAAATCTTCATGATGAATATGTTTTGTATCCATCACTAAGGTGACTTCGTTTTGTTTATAACCGTGTCGTAATAGATATTTGTAAGCGGTGTAAGTTGATTCGATGAACAAATGTTCGAAATCTTTTCCTCCGACGAGCATCGCTATATTAACTTTATATTCTGGATTTAATTTGATGACATCATTTAAGAAATTTCTTAAATTAGATTTATTCATCAAAAATAAAGCTGGGGAAAAAGCAAGCGCACCTTTGATGTATGGGGCTTTATAAAAGGCAGCGTAGAAAGTAATGAGACCACCCATCGATGAGCCACCAAAGTAGGTGTGATCTCTATCTTCAAGTGTTCTAAAATTTTGATCGATGATAGGTTTTAAAGTATCGAAGAAATAATCGAGATATAATTCCCCGCAACGCTCTAATTTGTCCATGCCTTTGATTTGTCTTCTTACCACTTTTGCGATAGATGGAGTCATCTCTGCACCTCTCGCCCCGCTATTTTTGGGACAATCAAGACCGACGTAAATTAAACCATCATAACCTTCTTTCATCAAAGTATGATTATGCTCATCGATATTCCATTCGCCATAAGCGCTTAAATATTTATCGACGAGATTTTGTCCGTCCGCCATATACATGACAGCGTATCTTTTATTTTCATTTTGAAAATAATCAAAAGGTACGAACACTCTTACCATCCTTTTAGGTTCAACCGGTAATGGAGTGTTCATTTCCGCTTCGTAAAGATAACCATATTTGATATTATTTGGTCTTTTAGTGTGAAGTTTAAATGGTCCAATATTTTTTAAGATCATGTATCACTTACCTCCTCTTCATTTGTTCTACCTGAGAATTGAGCGTTATATAATTCCGCATAGAAACCATTTTGGGCTAATAAAGATTTATGATTGCCCTTTTCTATTATTTTACCTTTATTCATGACAAGAATCATCTTTGCACCTTTAATAGTGGAAAGACGGTGAGCGATGATAAAAGAAGTTCTTCCCTCCATCATTTTATTCATCACTTCTTGAATTTCTACTTCCGTGCGCGTATCGACGCTTGAAGTAGCCTCGTCTAAGATGAGCATTTTTGGCTTAGACACCATTGCTCTTGCAATAGTGAGCAATTGTCTTTGACCTTGGGAAATGTTCGTGCCATCTTCATTTAGCATGAAATCGTAACCACCCGGTAAGGTTTTGATGAAGTGGTGAGCTTTAGCTTTCTTAGCGGCTTCGATCACTTCTTCATCGCTGGCGTCTTGTCTACCATAACGAATGTTATCTCTAATCGTTCCTTCAAAAAGCCAAGTATCTTGTAAAACCATGCCTACCGCACCTCTTAAGGCTTTTCTTGTATAGTGTTTAGTGTCGACACCATCTAAGATAATTTCTCCTTTATCAATTTCATAGAAACGCATAAGTAAGTTGACGATTGTTGTTTTACCAGCACCTGTTGGCCCCACAATAGCGACACTATCGCCTGGATGAACAGTAAGATTTAAGTCTTCAATTAAAGGTTTATCTTTGTTATAAGAGAAGGCGACATCTTTTAAGACCATTTCACCTTGGATATTATCTTCGCTATCGATCGCATCTTCTAAATCAGGTTTTTCTTCTTTTTGATCTAAAAGATCATAAATTCTTTCTCCTGCCGCGACGGTCGATTGAATAGTGGAAGAAATTTGACCGATATTTTGGAAAGGTTGTTGGAATAAATTTAAGAATAAGAAGAACGCAACCATATTAGCGATATCACTAAGTAAACCTCCAACGACACAGACGAAGACGAAACCTAAATTAGAAATAAATCTCATGCTCGGGAAAATTAAAGATGATAAGAATTGTGACCATCTATCAGCTTTAGTTAATTCTTTATTAACAATTTCAAAATCTTCTTTTGTTTCTTCTTCCATATTGAAAAGCTTAATAACTTTATAACCAGAGAAGTTTTCTTCAGCAACGCCTTCAAGTTGAGAAAGTTTTAAACGATATTTAGCAAATTGTTTTTGGGCTTTGATAGCAATCATGACAGTTACTAAAATCGTGATTGGTAAGATAGCAAAAGAAATGAGAGCAAGTTGCCAAGAAGAAACAAGCATCGCTACGACGACAGCGATAAATAAAGAAATTGAATAAATTAATTGATTAATAATTTGTCTTAATGATTGTGAAATTGTATCGACGTCCGCGGTACCTCTTGTAAGAATTGTTCCATACGTATGAGCGTCAAAATAAGAAAGCGGTAAGCGGTCTAATTTATCTCTTACTCTCGCTCTTAAGTTATAAGCATATTTCGCAGCGATGGTAACGATGATGAAATCAGCAACCCAGTTAAATATCGCACTTGCGACATATAAAGCAAGCATCGTTCCAAAGGCTAAGAAAGTATTACCCCAGTTGATGTTCAATACGCCTGTTTGAGGATTAACAATTAAGATTTGGCCAATTAAATAATCTTCTGAAATAGTGTTACGTAACACTATTGGAGTGATGACTGTAAAGATAGCTGAAGCGATAAGAAATATAGCAACGATGATAAAGAGAGGATATTGAGGCTTAAAATCACCTAATAATCTTTTAAAAGATTTTTTAAAATGTTGAGGCTTAATAGCGTGCCCAACTTTTCCACGTGGCGGCATCTTACTCACCTCCTTCTAAGACGGCTTGACCCATCTTCATCGTCTTTTCAATTTCGTCTGGATCAAGTTGCGATAAGACGATATCTAAGTAAGTAGGGCAAGTTTTTAATAATTCACTATGTTTTCCTTGCCCGACAATTTCTCCATCACTTAAAACGATGATATTATCCGCATCTAAAATAGAAGAAACACGTTGAGCGACGACGATCATCGAAGCATCACCAACGTAATTTTTTAAAGCTTTTCTTAACTTAATATCGGTTTTAAAGTCGAGGGCTGAAAAAGAATCATCAAAGATGTAAAGTTCTGGTTTTTTCACTAGGGCACGTGCGATAGCGAGTCTTTGCTTTTGCCCACCAGAGAAGTTTTTCCCGCCTTGTGATACTTTCGCATTAATCCCTTCTTCTTTTTTAGAAACGAAGTGCGTCGCTTGAGCGACATCTAAAGCTTTTTTAATATCTTCATCACTTGCGTTTTGATCACCAAAAAGCATGTTATCTTTTATTGTCCCTGAAAATAACAAAGCTTGTTGAGGAACGAAGCCAATCATATTTCTTAAATCTTTTTGTAAATAATTTTTGACGTTCACTCCATCGAAAGTTATTTCACCTTCAGTGACGTCATAAAACCTTGGAATTAAATTAATAATTGATGATTTACCAGAACCAGTTGAACCAATTATTGCCGTCATTTCCCCGGGTTTTGTCTTAAATGAGATGTGATGTAAGGTTGGTTCACTCGCATCAGGGAAAGTGAAGGAAACATTTTTAAATTCAACTTCACCATAACCTTTCTTTTTATTGATAGCTTCAGGGTCCGCAAATTCATCAGTCACAGTGTTTTTTGTATCTAAAATGGCATTTATTCTTCTTGCGGATACTTGACCTCTTGGAATCATGATAAGAATCATCGCAAACATCATAAAGGACATCATAATTTGCATAGTGTATTGAGCGACGACCATAATTGTTGATAGGTCCGCAAGAACACCTTGCGGGTCTAAGACGGTATTGCTATCAAGTCTTGCAAATCCAACGAAGAAAATACCAATATAAGTCATGTTGAAGATAACAGTAATAATTGGTTGAGCGATAGTCATGATACGTTCAACTTTAATAGTGATACCTTTAACTTGATTGTTCGCTTTAGCGAATCTTTCTTTTTCGTAATCTTGTTGATTAAACGCTCTTACGACACGCACACCGGTAAGTTGTTCACGCATGATAACTGTTACTTTATCAATCGATTCTTGAATCTTTTTAAATTTAGGAATAGCGACGATACAAAGTAAAATAACAGTAAGAATAATTAAAGGAATTGAGACGGCTAAGACGACCGCAAGGAAGGCATCCGTCGTCAAAGTCATGATGACCGCCACTATTAATGTGACAGGAGACATCACTAATGTACGAAGTGCCATAGTAGTCGTATCTTTGACAGTTTGAACGTCGTTAGTGAGTCTAGTCAATAATGTGGAAGTGCCAAAATTATCATATTCAGCAAGGGAAAATTCACTAACTTTTTGATAAATGTCACTTCTAATATTTTTGGCTTGAATTGATGTAGCGTGACCAATAAGTAAGCCAGAACAAATAGCTAAAGATAAAACCCCAACTGAAATAGCAATCATGATGCCGCCTTCAATCCAAATTTGATTAATAGCGTCACTTTGACCACTTTGGACGATTTGAGTAATTTCGCCCATCTTATCGGTAAGAAGTAATTGACAATATGCTTGTCCTGCAACCATCGCTAAAGCGATCAGTACTTCCCACCATGTTTGTTTAAAATACTTAAATAGTTTTAACATAAATAATGCATCACCTACTTTGCTAAAAATAAGTTCAAGATTGTTTTATCGCTTGGAAGCATGATTTTTTTATCTTGATTTTTGATCGAAGTATAAGCGAGCCCACTTAGCATTGAAGCAAAAGCCATAATTAGCTCTTTTGGATCACAATCGATGATGGTTCCTTCTTTTTGGCCTTCTTCGATGTAACGATATAAAGCACCAAAAATTGTTTCAGAATGTTTAGGCTTTTTTAAATTTAATGTTTTTTGAAAATGAATATTTAAAAATAAATAAAGATAATAAGTGGATTTATCACTCGCGGCTATGACACTTAAAACATCGACAATCAATTCGTGAATTTTGGTTTTAGGACTTAAACTTTCATCGACTATGAAGGGGTGTTTTGTATCTTTCGCTAGTTCTAATAATTCCTTAAAAATTTCTTCTTTACTTTTAAAGTAATGATAAAAAAGTGAATGGGTCATTTTTGATGCTTTAGCGATATCATCAATCGTTACGGCATCGTAGCCATTGATAGCAAAAAGCTTTAAAGATTCATCTAAAATAGTGGCTTTTCTTTTCGCTTTAATAGCTTGAACTTGCTCACGTGTATAAGGCATATATTCTCCTTTCGTTGACTAAACAGTCAACAAAGATATTACCCAATATAGACTAATTAGTCAATAAAA
Organism: uncultured bacterium; assembly: GCA_949297055.1. GTDB lineage: Bacteria > Bacillota_I > Bacilli_A > RFN20 > CAG-826 > CALVUG01. The sequence continues at coordinate 10,711 of CASFRI010000021.1, forward strand.
AATTAACTATAAAATTTTATTGAACATACTTACAAAATTTGCTTATTTTTTCAATAGAAGAAGGAGTAAAAAAATTAATTATTTATTGAAGCCTTATTTTTACGTTTTAAATAAAGTTTGGTTATAAGTTTGATTAAGTAATATAAACCAATTGTTAAAACGATGCCTATGACAAGACCAGCGATGACGTCGGTTGGATAATGAACTTGGAAATATAGACGCGAGAAAGCAACTAAAATCGCAACGACAAAAGAAGCTATGCCTAATTTGCGTGAATAAATAAAGATGGCGGTCGCAGCGGCAAAACTAGAGCAAGTATGACCTGAGGCAAATGAATTCTTACCCGGTAATTCACCAAAACCTAATAAAGAAGTACCTTCTGGTAAGAAGAAATTTAAAGGGAAAGTTAAGGTTGGATCAACCGCGTAAGGGCGAGGTCTAGCGACGAGAGGTTTAAGAATTAAATCGTTAAATAAGCCTGACACTAAGAGGACGCTTAAGATGCAAAGTATCCCTGCTTTACGGTATTTTTTAGAAATTGTTAAGATGATGCCGAGGATAATCCATATCGCCCCCATATCACCTAAGATAGTAAAAATTCCTAGAAAACCGCTTAGGAAATCGTTAACTAAAAAATCATTTAAAAAATGTAAGAAGTCTAATTCCCAAGGCATAGCTATTCTTTTTGCTCCTCGATGGTTTGAACTTCATTTTCTTTTTTCCTACCTAATCTTACGAGCATGTAAGAACCTACGATAGCGAGGATGAAAACGAGCACTCCGACGTAGATTTCCCATTGCCTATTTACGAGGATAGGATAATAAGCCCACACATCATTATTAATAAATAATGCAATGATGGAACCAGCGACGAAACCGATGATACCATACATCGTTCCAATTGCGTATTTTTTAAGTAAATAAGACATTATTTTAGCGACGCTGAAGACGCCAACGATAAAACCAATACCAGCGAAAGCAACGATACCAATCGTGGGGCCAATATGAGTAAAATCTAGATGCATTATTTCATCTAATAAACCGACGATTGGATTATAAAATCCAATAGTGATTAAAAAAGCTGATCCACTAACGCCTGGTATAACAACTGTTAATGATAAGATAAAACCAATAGGAATCATGACAAAATATAACCAAACAGGGAATTCGATAAAAGGTTCGTTAAAATCAAACTTACAGACGACTGATAAAACACCTAGTCCAACCGAAATAATAAAAGGAATGATAAAAATTAAGATATAAATTGGTTTAAATTTAGCGCTTTTAACACTATCGAATAAGCCAGGCATGCTTCCGACGATAAAACCTGCAAATAAGCAAATGATGACAAATAAGATGTATTCCATCGCTAAGTTCAATGGAATGATAAGAGCGGCTACACAAATGATGACGCCTAAAGCGATAGGAAGAAGATAAAGAACCGATTCTTTAAATTTCTTGAAGATATTAGAGATAGCGTTGATGATCTTATCGTAAAATTTGAAGATGACAGCGAGGGCACCACCAGAGATACCAGGAACGATGAAGGCTAAGCCCATCGCAGCGCCACACAACACATCGATTAAAAATTGCTTTAATTTTTTCATAGTTTAAATTCTATAAAATATAACAACGTTTAGCAATTTTAAAAACTATAAACAATGTTATAATTAAGTCATGTTTTTAATCGTAGGCTTAGGAAATCCTGGAAAAAAATATGAAAAGACGAGACATAATGTCGGTTTTATGGCTTTAGATTTGTTCGCTGAAGTAGCGAAAATTGATGTCGATAGAAACGATTTTAAAGGTCTATATGGTAAAGGAATTATCTTTAATAAAGAAGTGATTTTACTTAAACCCCAAACGTTTATGAATTTATCTGGTGAAGCTGTTTTAGCCACCGTTAATTTTTTTAAAATTAATTTCGAAGATATTATCGTAATTTATGATGATATGGCAATTGAACCTGGTCATATTAGACTTAGAGAAAAAGGTAGTTCAGGTGGCCATAAAGGTATACAAAATATTATCGATTTATTAGGTACGAATGAAATTAAAAGAATTCGTATCGGTATTGGTGAACCACCATTTGATGCGATCGACTTTGTGCTTTCTAAACCGATAGGGGATGAAGCAATCGCTATCGATCAAACCATAGAAAAAGCCAAAGATGCACTAGTGGAATGCTTAAAAAATGATTTTCATCATGCGATGTCAAAATTTAATGGTTAGAGGTGAAGTTATATAAGTTCAATTATTGATTTGATTGAAAAATATGTAAATATCACCCCCTCTAAAAATTCTAGAGGGCGTTTTGTCGTGGATGATGGAATTGTTTCTACTCTTACTTTAGCCTCGCTTTATTTAAAAAATAAAGAAAAATATATCGTTTTAACATCGTCTTTATTTGAAGCACAAAAAATCTATGAATCTTTATCGCATATTCTCGATGAAAAAGAAGTTTTATTTTTTCCTGCGGATGAATTAGTGAGACTCGATGCTTTTGCGATGTCGAAAGAGATGGAAGCAGAAAGACTTTATACTTTATCTAAAATTTCAAGTCTTAATCATTTTATTCTCATCACTAATCTTGCCGCCTTTAAAAGATTTTTGCCTAATCCAATACTATTTCATTCTCAAATTGTTCATTTAAAAGTACATGAACCTTATGATTTAAATGAAATTAAGACTAAACTAGTAAAAGCTGGTTATAGCCGCGTCAACAAAGTTGAACAATCCTTAGAATTCGCATCAAGAGGTGATATTTTAGATATTTTTCCTATCAATCAAGATAAACCAGTTAGGTTAGATTTTTTCGATGATGAATTAGATGATATTCGTCATTTTGATGTAGCAAGTCAAACTTCGTCAGAGCAATTAAATAAAATTGATATTTTACCTGCTTCATCATTTTTATTAACGGATGAAGAAAGTGTTTTAATCGAAGAAAAAATTAAAGTAGTTTTAGAAAAAGATTTATCGATTATTAATCCTGTTTATAAAGATAGTTTACTTGAAAAAGTACATGAAGATATCGAAAAATTAAAAAGCGATAATAAGCCTTTAAATTTATATAGATACATGTCATTTTTGCAAAATGAACATTTCACCTTAGCGAGTTGGTTAAAAGAAGGTTCACTTATTTTACTTAAGCCTAATCAAATTGCTTTATCAAATGATGAATTAGAAAAAGAAAGTCAAAGATATTTAGATGAATTAAAAGATGAAGGAAGATGTATTTCGCATCTAAGTTTATATCAAAGTTATGAAAAATCGTTAGCAGAGCTAAAAATAAAAGATAGGCTTTATACATTTAAAGAAAATGAGAAAGATTTCGTGAGCCCACTATTATCACTTCATGGCTTACTTTATCACGGGGACGATCATATGGCGATTATTTCGTATTACTTAAGCCAAGGTTATAAAGTAAATTTATGTTTAGATAATAAGGCACAAGAAGAATTAATTAAGAAAGATTTAGAAGAAAATAACATTTCTTATCAAATAAGTGATGAAGTAATTGAAGAGGGAGTGAATATTAATCATTATTCCATCGATGAAGGTTTCACTATCGAATCAAAGAAAATTATCTTCTTATCACCGGAAGAATTATTTCATATTCGTTCACGCAATAAACGATTTACATCTAAGTTTAAAGAAGGAAAAATCTTGCAAAGTTTTGAAGATTTGAAACCAGGAGATTACGTCGTTCATGAACTTTATGGAATCGGTCAATTTTTAGACATTACGACACTTAAAACCCCTAAGGGTCACAAAGACTTTATTCATATCCAATATCGTGGGGACGATGTTTTATATGTGCCATTAGAAAAATTTAAATTAGTAAGAAAATATGTCGGAAAGGAAGGCTGTGTTCCTAAGCTCAATTCTTTAAATATGAAGGATTGGGAAAAGACGAAAAATCGCATTAAAAAACGTATTAGTGACATTGCTGAAAAACTTATGGCAATTTATGAAACAAGAGCTAAAATTCCTGGATATGCATTTAAGCCTGATGATGAATTTATGTCGCAATTTGCCGCGAAATTTCCATTTACTTTAACAATTGATCAAAAAAAATCACTCGAAGAAATTAAAGAAGATATGGAAAAACCAACCCCGATGGATCGTTTACTTTGTGGGGATGTAGGCTTTGGTAAAACCGAGGTAGCGTTTAGAGCTGCATTTAAAGCAATTTTGGGTCATAAACAAGTCGTTTTTATGTGCCCAACTACTTTGCTTGCTAAACAACATTTTGAAGTAGCGAAACTCAGATTTTTAAATTTTGGCGTGAGAATGTGTTGCATCTCACGTATGACATCAAAAAAAGAAATGACTAAGTATTTAAAAGATATTGAAGACGGTAAGATGCATCTTATTATTGGGACACATCGCTTGTTATCAAAAGAAATTAAATATCACGATTTAGGGTTACTTATCGTCGATGAAGAACAACGATTTGGTGTCGCTCAAAAAGAACAAATCAAAGCGATGCATGCGAATGTTGATGTTTTGACATTAAGTGCGACTCCGATTCCAAGAACTCTTCAGATGTCCTTAGTGAAATTAAGATCTCTATCCCAAATTACAAGCGCACCTCAAGAAAGAAGCCCAATTCAAACTTATGTTATTCAATACGACTTTAAAACAATTAAAGAAATCATTGACCGAGAACTTTCTAGAGGGGGGCAAGTTTATTATATTCACAATGATATTGCTTCGATTTATGGTGTTGCGCAAAGACTAGATAATTTACTTAGAAACAAGAAAGTAGGGGTCATACACGCAAAAATGGACAAAAACGAAATAGAAAATGTGATGAATGATTTTTATAGTGGTCAAATCGATGTTTTAGTGGCGACTTCAATAGTTGAAAATGGAATCGATGTCAGTAATGCGAACACGATTATTATTGATGAAGCGGATCATTTTGGCCTAGCGGACCTTTATCAGCTTAAGGGAAGAGTAGGTAGAGGCGCGCGTATTGCTTACGCTTATTTACTATATAAACCACATAAAAATATGACTGAATCCGCTGGTAAAAGACTTAAAGCCATTCAAGAATTCACTGAACTTGGTTCTGGTTATAAGATTGCTGAACGAGATTTACTTATTCGTGGTGCAGGAGATATTTTAGGTGCAGAACAAGCTGGTTTCATCGATTCTGTCGGTATAGATTTATTCGTGAAACTATTAGAAGAAGTAGTGAATGAAAAGCAAAATAATATCTTAGAAACAAATAAAGAAAATGAAGATGAAATTGAAGTAGATGATGCTTACGTCCCAGAAAGTTACGCTATTAAGCCTGACAAGTTAGAAATTTATCAATTTATCGATGAGGCAAAAAGTGAATTAGAATTAGAAGAAACCAAAAAGAAGATTGCTGATATTTATGGTCGCATACCTGAAGAGGTTGAACTACTCATTAAAAAGCGAGAAGTTTCCATCTTAGCGAAAGATGAATCTATCAAGCGTATGAAAGATTTAAGTAAGTATGTGGACATTTATTTAAATCCTAATTTCTATAAAATTGAAGGTGCAGGTTACCTTATCTTTAAAAAGATAACAGAATTTGATAAGATGAAAGCGGTGACACCAACATTCGTCAACCGTGAGGTGATGTTAAGAATTGATAAAAGTGTTGAAAGTTGGCTCGACATTTTAATTAAATCTTTGAAGACGGTCGCTGATATTTATAAAGAACACAAAGGAGATTTTACATTATGAAAATTGACTTAAAATTACTCGATAGTTTAGATAAGAGCAAAACTTACCTTTTAGCGTGTTCATTTGGACCCGATTCTATGACTTTATTCGACGTTTTACTAAAAAATAAATTTAATTTTGTCGTTTGCCACGTCAATTATCATCATCGCGATGAAGCGGAAAGCGAAGAACTTAGGCTTCGTTCATATTGCGATCAAAAGAATATTAAATTTTATTTGTTCAATGCTTTTTATCAAAATGAAAAAGATGATAATTTTCAGGCTTGGGCAAGAAAAGAAAGATATGAATTTTTTGCAAGTGTCTACGAACAAGTTGGGGCGAATGGTTTATTCGTCGCTCATCAGCAAGATGATTGTATTGAAACGTATTTAATGCAGAAATATAAACATAAAATGGTTGCCTTTTACGGCATTTCTCCATCCACTAGAATATTGGGAATGAATGTTTACCGTCCTTTATTAAATGTTTCTAAGCAAGAAACTTACGATTATTGTGAAGTAAATGATATTCCTCATACAATCGATTCTTCTAACCTTTCTGATGAATACGAAAGAAATCGTATTAGACATCACCAAGTAGGACCGATGTCTAAAAAAGAAAGAGAAGAGGTTTTAAAAGAAGTTGAACTTTTAAATAAGAAGACGAATGAATTGAAAAAGAAATGCGACGATATATTTGGTGAATACGATGTATTGGAAGTCGCTAAATTAAAGGCCCTAACATTGGAAGAATTAAAATATGTCGTCTTTAGATTTTACGCTCGCAAATTAACACCTGCATTTTTTAAAGGCGAATACGTTAATGAAGTTTTAAAAATGATCAATTCTCCTAAGCCCAATATTCGCACGAAATTAGGTAATGAAATTTATATTCAGAAAGAATATGATGAAGTGCGTATTTTCGAAGAAAAAGATATAATTTCTTATACTTATTTTGTTACTGAACCATGCATTCTTGATGTTTCTCAGTTCAAAGTAAATTTAAAGTGTCAAAAAGCTCAAGATCTTATTAAACTTAGCGATTATCCTTTAGAAATTAGAACTTCTAAAATGGGTGATAAATATCAAATTAAAGATTATTTGGCTAAAGTGAGAAGATTATTCATCGATTGGAAGATGCCTTCATACCTTCGTAAAAGGTGGCCTTTAATTGTCGGAGCGAATGGCCGTATTTTATATATCCCGCGTTATAGAAAAGATTATAAAAAAGTAGATGAAGAGATTTTTAGTATCAAATAAGATGCAAAATTCTTTTAAAATGAAATGGCTTATAATATCATATACGCATTACGCGAGCATATTATGTCCATGCATAAATTATCTTACGTTAAGGAGGAAAGCTTATGAATCCAACACCAAAACCTAGGAAAACAGCAAGTATCATTTCAGGAATTCTCATCGCTATTTTATTAGTGGTCTTAATTTACTTTATGGTAAATGGTTTAAATCAACCACTTAGAGTCGCCAAGTCGCAATTCAAGCGTTTTGTCGATGAATATAATATTACCGAAGTTTACGTCACGGATTATGAACAAACTGTTACTTATATATCTGGTTATTATGATGATCCAAAGACTACTGATCCAGAAAGACGACCTTTTGAAATTACTTTACCATACCATGAATTTTATAATACATTCCCTTGGAAAAATGATGAAACTGGTGCGGTTGAAACAATTTCAATGAATGAATATCTTTATAACGAAGTTATCGCTAATAGAGATATCTATACTGGCGCAGGCATTTATAACAGCAACAATCCTTACGTCACTAGTTGGTGGGATCAATGGGGGCCAACAATTCTTATGTTAGGCATTTCCATTCTCGTCGTCTTCTTCTTATTCTCAAGGTTATCTTCTTCTGTCAATAATTCTAATAAGACAGCATTAGATTTCAATCGCTCGAGAGCTAAAAGAGAAGATTCTTCTAAATATCGCTTTAGCGATGTGGCAGGGTGTGATGAAGAAAAAGCCGAAATGCAAGAAATTGTTCAATACTTAAAAGAACCGAAAAAATTCTCTAAATTTGGCGCAAAATTACCAAAAGGTATTTTGTTAGTAGGCCCTCCTGGAACAGGTAAAACTTTACTCGCTAAAGCTGTCGCTGGCGAAGCAGGTGTGCCATTTTATTCCATTTCTGGTTCCGACTTTGTCGAAATGTTTGTTGGTGTCGGTGCAGGACGTGTTAGAGATATGTTTAGAAAAGCTAAACAAACTGCACCTTGCTTAGTGTTTATCGATGAAATTGACGCGGTTGGAAGACAAAGAGGCGCTGGTCTTGGAGGCGGTAACGATGAAAGAGAACAAACGCTTAATCAACTCTTAGTTGAAATGGATGGCTTCTCCGATAATTCAGGTATTATTGTCATCGCTGCTACGAACCGTGAAGACGTTTTAGATCCAGCCTTATTACGCGCTGGTCGTTTCGATCGACAAATTACTGTTAACCTTCCCGATAGACAGGGTAGAGCTGATATCTTTAGAGTTCACTCTAGAAATAAAAAACTCGCTAGCGATGTCGATTTCGACGCTATCGCAAAAAGAACCGTTGGTTTCTCTGGTGCTGATATTGAAAATATCATGAATGAAGCCGCTATTCTTGCCGTGCGTAATAACGAAGATGAAATTACGGTCGCCGATATCGACGAAGCTATCGACCGTCGTATTGCTGGTCCAGCTAAAACTTCACGTTCATTAAATGAACATGAAAGAAAGACGATTGCGTTCCATGAAGCCGGTCACGCTATTATTGGTATCAATTTACCGTATAGTGATAAAGTGCAAAAGATTACCATCATTCCGCGTGGTCGTACAGGCGGGCACGTCTTAATGACGCCGGAAGAAGATCGTTTCCTCATGACGAAAAACGAACTTCTCGCTCGTATTGTTGGCTATTTAGGTGGACGTACTTCTGAAGAAATATTCTTCAAAGATGTTTCTACTGGCGCTCAAAACGATATTGAAGTTGCAACGCGCATTGCTCGTATGATGGTGACTGAGTTTGGTATGTCTTCTTTAGGTCCTATTCAATACGAAAAAGATACTTCAAGTGTTTTCTTAGGTAGAGATTATAATTCTTCGCAAAAGAATTTCTCCACTCAAATCGCTTTTGAAATCGATAAAGAAGTAAGAAAAATTATTGATGAATCGCATGAAAAAGCACGTGAAATTATTACGAAATATAAAGATGATGTCATCTTACTTGCTGAGACTTTATTAGAGCGTGAAACTATCACTGCGGAAGAAATTAATATTTTACTCCGCGATCGTAAGCTTCCGCCTAAAGTAGTCGTCACGCACGAAGTCAATCAAACTACATCAATTTCTGAAGGAACCAAGTTAAATGATGTTAAAGTTGAAGATGATACATCTAATCCTACTAGTGTCACTAAGGAAGTTAGTCCAGAAGACGAAAATAAGAAAAACTAATTGGTGAGTAAGAGGGGGGATAAATTTCCCCCTTTCTTTTTAGTTATGTGGAAGATTAAAGATTTAGAAATTAATTCATATGTAGTCCTAGCCCCGATGGCAGGCATTACTTCAAGTGCATATCGAAAATTTATGCGCCGCTTTGGCGTTGGCTTAGTTTACACAGAAATGATATCTGATCATGGTATCGTTTATAAAAACGAAGAAACTTTATCGTATTTAGATATTGAAGAAAGTGAAAGACCTATTGCTATCCAAATCTTTGGTGGCGATAAGGAATATTTGTTGAAAGCAATTAAATACATTGATGAACACCATATTTCTCACGATTTAATCGATATTAATTTAGCTTGTCCTGTTCCTAAAGTAACAAAGTCTGGTGCCGGTTCAAAGATGCTTTTAAACCTAACTTATCTAGAAGAATGCATGCGTGAAATTGTTGCTACTTCTAAAAGCCCTGTTTCAGCAAAAATTAGGTTAGGTTACGATAACGAACACATAAATGTGTTAGAAGTATGCCATATCTTAGAAAAAGTAGGGGTAAGTCTCATAGCAATACACGCTAGAACAGCGAAAGAATTATATAGTGGTGAACCTCACTTTGATTTAATAAAAGATTTAGGTAAACACTTAAAAGTTCCACTTGTTATAAGCGGTAATATTTTTAGTGTAGAAGATGCAATAAAAGCACTTAATATAACAGCAGCAAAAGCGGTGATGGTGGCAAGAGGTGGAGTGGGTAATCCCGAACTTGTTTCTTCTTTGAATGATTATTTTGAAACTGGTGAAATAAAATATCACCCTAATATTGTTAGACAAAAGAAATATTGTTTAGAATTTGCAAAATTATTAATCGAAGAAAAAGGTGAAAAGAAAGCTATGTCAATTTTAAGAGGTATCGCTCCTAAATTTTTCTTTAAAATGCCTAATATAAAATTACTGAGAAATGCTTTAACTGAACATCTTTCTACATACGATGATTTAAAAGAAATTCTCGACAAATTTATTCCTGACGAAGAGTGATTATTCTTTATAAAAGAAACAAATTAACGTAAAATACTTGCACGAGGTAAAAAATATGGAAGAAAAACGTAATGATCAAGAACTAGCCCGTATTGAAAAAGTACAAAAATTAATCGATTTAGGAGTGGATCCATTCGGTTCTAAATACGAAAGAGATGCTTCAAGCGCGGAAATTAGAGAAAAAGTTGGAGATAAGACTAACGAAGAATTAGATGCTTTAAATTACCGCGTCAAAGTAGCGGGACGTATTATGGCCATTCGTAGAATGGGTAAAGCCTCTTTTATCAATATTCAAGATAAGACTGGCCGCATGCAAGGTTACATCGGTCTAGATGTCGTAGGCGAAAAATCTTACGAAATTTTTAAACTTGCTGATATTGGTGATATCGTCGGTTTAGAGGGTAGAGTAATGAAAACAAGAACCTGCGAATTAACAATTAGAGTTGATCATTATACGCACCTTTCTAAAGCCTTAAAACCTTTCCCTGAAAAATTTCATGGTCTTACTGACGTCGAAGAAAGATATCGCAGACGTTATTTAGATTTAATTATGAATGAAGATGCAAAAAGTGTTGCTATTTTAAGGCCTCGTATCATTCGTTCCATTCAAAAGTATTTAGATGAAAGAGGGTTTATGGAAGTTGAAACTTCCATTCTTACTCCTTCTGCTTCAGGTGCATCTGCAAGACCTTTCATAACGCATCATAATTCATTAGATAAAGATTTTTATCTTCGTATCGCTCTTGAACTACCTCTTAAAAAACTTATCATTGGTGGTCTAGAAAAAGTTTATGAAATTGGTCGTAATTTTAGAAATGAAGGAATGGATACGAAACATAATCCTGAATTTACAATGATGGAAATTTATGAAGCTTATGGTGATTTATATTCGATGAGAGAATTGATTGAAAATATGATTCGCACCGTTAATAAAGAAGTCACCGGCTCTTACATCATGCATTGTGATGAGAATGAAATCGATTTATCTAAGCCATTTAGATTCGTCTCCATGGCTGAATTAGTGAAAGAAAAAACAGGTGTTGATTTCAGTTCAAATTTAACTTTTGAAGAAGCTCAAAAAGTAGCAAAACAATGGAATATTACCTTAGAAAAACATGAAAATAGTGTTGGTCATGTCCTTTCTAAACTCTTTGAGGAACTATGCGAAAAGGAATTAATTAATCCAACTTTTGTTTATTCTTATCCAATCGAAATTTCACCTCTCACAAAGAAAGGCAAAGACCCTCGCTTCACAGAAAGATTTGAACTTTTTATCAATGGAAGTGAACTCGCAAACGCTTATAGTGAATTAAATGATCCATTCGATCAAAAAGAGCGTTTCATCGCTCAAATGGAAGCTAAGAAACTTGGCGATGAAGAAGCTGAAAATATTGATGATTCATTTATCGAAGCTATGGAATATGGGATGCCGCCATCAGGTGGTATCGGTATAGGTATTGATAGACTTGTCATGCTCATTTTAAATAAAGCGTCAATTAGAGAAGTTATCTTATTCCCAACGATGCGTGATCGTTAATTTAAAAAAATAGCCATTCTCATATAAAAAATTGCGTATTAATATAGTGTGAACAATGCTGTTTTAAAGTTGATTTTGAAGTCAACATGCAAGCGCGTGTTTACATAAGTATTTATATTTGCTAATATATTTAATGTTAGGCAAAACTTTTTGTCTCTCTATCGCTTAGAGTATAAAGCGATCTAATTGACCAAAGGGAGGTGTACAGATGAAAAAATATGAGATTATGTACATTCTAAAGGCAAGCTTAAATGAAGAAGACCGTGCCGCCCAAATTAAACGTCTCGAACAACGTTTAACTGATAATGGTGCACAAGTAGTCAAGACGAATGAGCGGGGTTTAAGAACTCTCGCTTATGAAATCAATCATGAAACGAAAGGCTACTATGTCGTCCTCAAAATTAACGCTCCTAAAGAAGCACTCGACGAATTCTCTCGTCTTACTCGTATCGATCCAAACGTCATACGTTATCTCATCACTGTCGATCAAGACTAATATAGGAGGTATTAATCTATGATTAATCGAATCATTCTCGTCGGGAGATTAACCCGCGACCCAGAACTTCGCCGCACGAACAGTGGCTTATCAGTTGCAACATTCACGATCGCTAGTGATATGAGAGGTAGACAAGCAGATGGTCAAAAGACTACTTTATTTATCACTTGTACTTGTTGGAACACAACTGCCGATAACGTTGCTAAATTTACCCATAAGGGTTCTTTAGTAGCGGTAGATGGACGTCTTACTCAAAGAACGTTTGAACGTCGCGATGGTGGAAAGCAAACTGTGAATGAAATTATCTGCGATTCCGTGCAATTCTTAGAACCTCGTTCCCAAGAAGAAGCTAATGCTGCTGGAATCGATGATGTAGCAGGTTATGCCCCAGATCCAGAAACGAACGATGATCCTATTGATGTTACGAACGACGACTTACCATTTTAAAAATGATTAATTGATTAGAAAGGTAAAAATTATGGCTTTTAAGAAAATTAGACCACGTCGTAAAGTTTGTCATCTTGACAAAAATAGAAAAGCACCAATCGATTATAAAGATGTTGAATTGCTTTCTAAATTTATTACTCCAAGCGGAAAGATTGCTTCTCGTCGTAGTACGGGCACTTGTGCTCTTCACCAACGTGAACTCGCAAGAGCAATTAAAAACGCTCGTTATATGGCCTTATTACCATACGTTAGCAACGACTAATTTAGGCTTTTAACTAATAACGAATAACAAGTGGCTCCGCGTGAGTCACTTTTTATTATTTTTTAAGCCTTAAATATAATGCCTCATTCATTTTTATAAAAATGTGATGGCATATTATACCAATTGCTTCTTGTTTAATATATAATATAAACACTATGTCAAAGAAATTACGTGAATTTAAATTATTTGCTTTCATCCTTAACGCATTAGAAATTGCTTTCTATATCCTTTTCATCATCTTTTATCATTTCGATATCTTAAACACTCAAACCGTCATTCAATCCCCAATTTATATAGCAATCATTGGAGCGGGACTTGTTATCATCGATTTAATTTTCCTTTGGTTCTGCCTAGTGTCTCTTACTAGATCGAAACAAAAATCAAATTTAAAAGCGGCTGAAATTATTGGTTCAGACGTTCAAGAAGCTTATAACTTTGGTATGATTGGCCTAGTGGTTGTAGACGATAATGATAGAGTTCTTTGGTCGAATGAATTATTTAGGCAAAGACAAATTAACATCATCGATTTTAATATTTTTGAATGGCAACCAGAACTTCGTAAACTGATTGACTCGAATGAAAACGAAACAGTGAAAATTGATATTAATGAACGTAATTATGAAGTGAAATATCTTTATAATGCCGGGCTTTTCATCTTTAAAGATGTGACAGAATACGAAGAAGTATTTAAATATTCGAAAGAACAAGCTCCTGTCATCGGTATTATTATGATTGATAACTATAGCGAGACAAGTGACAACCAAGAAGATACGAACGATATTGTTTCTAAAGTTAAAAACGCTATTTTTGAATATGCAAAAGAATATAATGTTTTGCTTAGAAGATATCGTAGCGATGCCTATTTGATTTTATGCAATTTTAAATCATTAGAAAAAATGCAAAATGATTCGTTCTCACTTCTTGATAAAGTGCATGAATTATGTGCGAAAGAAGACACTCCTTTAACATTATCAATTGGTATCGCTCACGACTTCCCTGACGTCAATAAACTTTACGATATGGCTACTTCAGCCTTAGATATTGCTATGTCGCGTGGCGGCGACCAAGTCGTCGTTTCAAAATATGGTAGTGATCTTGAATTCTATGGCGGAAAAACTGCCGCACAAGAACAACGCAATAAAGTTAAGGTGCGTGTTATGGCCGACTCTTTATTAAGTTTAATAAAGGCTAGTTCTAATGTCGTCATCATGGGCCATACGATGATGGACATGGATGCTTTAGGATCTTGCTTTGGCATTAAAGCTATCGCTGATTATTGTCATAAACCATCCATCATTGTTTATGATCCCAAACTAACTGAAAAAAAGACGCGTAATGCTCTTATTGCTTCATTTACTCGTGAAGAAGTTCAACGTTTAACTATTTCTCCACATGATGCCTTATCTCGAATCAAGTCCAATACGTTGCTTGTCGTTTGTGACGTTCATAGACCCAATATGACGATGGCTCCTAAATTATTAGAAAAAGCAACGAAAATTGTCGTTATCGACCATCATAGAAGAGCGGAAGATTTTATCGAATCACCTGTCTTTAGTTACATCGAGCCTAGTGCTTCTAGCGCTTCTGAGTTGGTCGCTGATTTAATTTATTATTCTTCGACGAACCCACGTATCGAATTGCCTAGTGCTTATGCGACTTTAATGCTATCAGGTATTTTCTTAGATACGAATTATTACAAATCTAAATCGAGTGGTATTCGTACTTTTGAAGCCTCGATGATTTTAAAAGAATATGGAGCAGATAACTCTTTAGCGGATGATTTCTTAAAAGATGAATTCGAAGAATATTCTTTAATTACTCGTATTATTTCAACGATGAAAACGCCATATTATGGTATTGTTTATTGCGTTAGTGATCCAAAAGATATTATTGAAATTGCTACATTAGCAAAAGTCGCTAATAGATGTATGGCTTTAAAAGGTGTAAATGCGTGTTTTGTCATCGGTAATACTGGTGAAAAAGAGACTAGAATTTCAGCGAGAAGCGATGGAACAATTAACGTGCAATTGCTCATGGAAAAGATGGGTGGTGGCGGTCACTTCACAGGCGCAGCAGCAGCGTTTAGAAGTTCTTCACCTTCTAAAGTTGAAGATATGTTGTTGAATGTTTTAAGTGGATACTTAAACGATGCACGTTTAGCTGAACAACCAAAAAGTGGTAGAAAGGATTGAGCAGATGGAAGTCATTTTATTAAAAGATATTAAAAGCCTTGGCAAGAAAGGTGATATTAAAAAAGTGAGCGATGGCTACGCCCAAAACTTTTTAATTCCACAAAAATTAGCGGTTAAAAAAACAGATGAAACTTTGAATGCTAAAAAGCGTGAAGACGCAAAAATCGCTAAAGAATTAGAAGAGAAGAAATTAGCGGCAATTGAACTTAGAAGAGAACTTAACGACAAAGTCGTTGAATTTGAGGCTAACGTTGGTCAAGATGGTAAAATGTTCGGCTCAATATCTTTAAAACAAGTTGAAGAAGGATTAAAAGAACAATATGGCATTATTATCGATCGACGTAAAATAATTGACACATCGGCATTAAATTCCATCGGCTATCACAATGTTAAAATTGAATTGTGGAAAGGAGTAGTGGCGACTTTTAAAGTTAACATTAAAGGCCGCACTAAATAATATTTATGCCTAGAAATAGCAAAAGAAAAGATATACCTCCTGTTCCATCTTATAACACTGAAGCTGAACGCGCTGTCATCGGCGCAATGCTTCGCTTTAAAGATGCTTATGTCGATGTTTTAGGTTCACTTTCTAGCGATGATATTTATCCTTTAAATAGAGCTAATAAATTAGTGTTTGAGGCTATTGAAAAATTAGCGGAAAATCGTGAACCTATCGATATTAAAACGACGACCGACCAACTTATTAAAAATAAAAGTATCGATGAAGTGGGTGGCCCCGAATATCTTTTAGAATTATCAGATTCTTCTTTAGGATTAGCCAACTTAGAAGCGCATATCAAAATTGTTAAAGATCATTCTTCTTTAAGGAAGTTCATGCATGCTTTACAAGAAGTAGAAAAAGAATATTACGATGAACCAATCGAAAACATTTCCGATTTTATCGGAGCGAGTGAACAAAAAATTAAAGATGCCTCTAAGACGAGGAGAGTGGAAGAATTTATCGGCGCGAAAGAATTAGCCGAACGTGTTTCAAAAAGTGTCGAAACTGTACGTGCGGCGAACGAAGATAATGTAACTGGTATTACGACAGGTTATGCACGTCTTAATTTTTTAACGCATGGTTTCCAAAAAGGTGAATTAACTATCTTAGCTGCAAGACCTAGCGTTGGTAAAACTGCTTTATCATTAAATATGGCGTTTTTAGCTTCTAGAAAGGCTAATGTCCCAGTCGCGTTCTTTTCGCTTGAAATGAACGCTGATACGATTGCTCAACGTCTAGCAGCGGCAAGAAGTACCGTTCCACTCGATGCAATTATTACTGGTAAATTAACTGATAAACAAAAAGCTCATCTTTCGAGTGGTTTAAAAGAATTAGCGGATACGAAATTATATATTGATGCGACAGCGAATGCTTCGCTTATGGATATTGTTGCTAAATCAAGAAAACTATACGTTGAACATCCTGATTTAGGTCTAATAGTTATCGATTATTTAGGAAAGATTACTAATACTCAAAAATTTGAATCTAGACAAGTAGAAGTTCAATATACCGTCGGCGCTATTAAAAATTTAGCACGTGAATTACAAGTACCAGTCTTACTTGTTACCCAATTATCAAGAAAAGTGGATGATAGACCTAATAAAAGGCCAATCATGTCAGACTTACGTGAATCAGGTATGATTGAACAAGAGGCTGACGTCATCATGTTCATTTATCGCGAATCATATTACGAAAATCAAGGTGTCACAAACGAAAAGAAAAAATATCGTAATATGGATGAAGATGAAAAACGCTCATTAGCGCAGGAAGTAAGCGATCGAGAAAAAGAAAAACAAATGAATTTAGCTGAAGGCGTCGTTCCAGTCGAAGTTAGCGTCGCTAAGAACCGTAATGGTCAAACAGGTATTGCTCCTTTACTTTTTTACATGAAATATGGTCGATTTGATAATCCATCTCGTGAATACGAAGAACAAATGATTAGAAATATTAATAGTGAGGATGAATAAGCGTGGAAATTTACATTTTAGCCTCGGGCTCAAAAGGTAACGCTACGCTTATTAGCGATGGGCGCATTTCTTTTATTATTGATTGTGGGCTAAGTAAATCTGATTTAATAAAAAGATTAAGTAAAACACCTTATGAATTCGAAGATATTTCATTTGCTCTTTTCACTCATGAACATAGTGATCATATTAAAGGTGCAGGAGCGTTTAAAGATATTGTTAGATATGCACCTAAAGGAGTAATTGAAAAAGATGATTATGATCGAATTGTGGAAATTAATAAGCCTTTTAAGGAAGGAAAATTTAAAATTACACCTATAAAAACTAGTCATGATACACCTCATCCAAGTGTTGCTTATATAATCGAAAATAGCGGTGAATCCCTGCTATATTTAACAGATACAGGAGCTATTTTTGAAGAAGATTGGGCACAATTAAAAAATTTAAATTATTACGTCATCGAATCAAATCATGATGTCAAAAAATTATTTAAGACAAATAGACCGCCTGAATTAATCGCTCGTATTCTTTCCGATTATGGTCATCTTTCAAATGAAGATAGTGCACTATATATGTCGCATTTTGTTGGGCCAGATACTAAACTTATCGTTTTAGCGCATCTTTCTGAAGAGGCTAATTCTCCCGAACTGGCTTTATCTGCTTATCAACGTATTTTCTTAAAAGAAAGAATTCATTTTGATCTTTCTAAAATCATATGTGCAAAACAATGGGAAGTAACGATTGTTAAAGGCTATGAAAATTAAAATTATTTGTGTAGGTAAAATAAAAGAAATTTCTTTAACTAACTTAATTGATGAATATCTAAAAAGGCTTTCTAAGTTCATTAACGTCGAAATAATTGAATTAAAAGAAGTTAATCTTAAATCGCTAAGTGAAAAAGATATTGATTCTAGTTTAAAAATAGAAGGGGAAAACATTTTAAACCACATTAAGAAGGATGATTATGTCATTTCTTTATGTATCGAAGGAAAAATGTTTGATTCATTAGAACTTTCTAACTCAATTGATGAATTAAAAAAAAGTAGTAAAAATATTGTATTTATCATCGGCTCATCATATGGCTTAAGCGAAGAAGTGAAAAGGAGAAGCAATTTAAAATTATCTTTTTCTAAAATGACTTTTCCTCACCAATTAATGCGCCTTATTTTATTAGAACAAATTTATCGTAGTTTTAAGATAATTAATAACGAAACTTATCATAAATAAAAAAATAAACATCTATAAGATGTTTAATCATTCGATAACAAATAATTTAATATAACTTAGTCTATCAAATTAAAATGTTTCATGGCTTTTGCCCAGCCATCGTCTTCACAATTATCACTTACATAATCAGCGATAGCTTTCACTTCACTTTTAGCATTACCCATAGCGACGCTTGTGCCAGCGAATTGTAACATTTCAATATCGTTTAAGGCATCGCCTATACAAAGAATATCATCCGTGTTCCACTTAAAATAATCTAAGACAGCTAGAACACCTTTAGCTTTGTCACTATCTTCTGGCATGATGTCGACAGCGAATTCGTCCCACCTAGCGGATTTACAATTTCTTAAATGAGGTAAAAATAAAGATTCATCTAATTCATCGCAAAACGCAATAGCTTGATAGACAACTCTGTCGTAATGATCTTTAAAAGTGCGAGGTTGAGGAAATCTTGTCCCATATTTTTCATGCGCGGATATGACTCGGTCATCAATATAATTGATGTGACCAGCGTTTTCTTCAATTAAAGTTAAACCAAATTTTAAACGTTTGGAAAATTTAATTAAAGCATCGACGACATCTTCTGGAATAGGATAACGATAAATTATTTTTCCATCAATTATGGCATTTGAACCATTCATCGTAATAAGACCATCTGGGTGAATAATGTCTAATATGCCTGTCTTGCGAATGAGATAAAAATTTCTTCCTGAACATAAAAAAACTTTGATCCCTTTGGCTTGCATTTCTTCAATAGCCTTAATGGCACTTTCAGGCACTTTTTTCAGCTTATGAGAAAATAAAGTCTCATCAATATCTGTTATTACAGCTTTAATTTGCTTATTCATCTTACTCCTTTCTAAAATTTATTATACAATTATTTTATGAACTATCCGGAATGGCAACATTTAACGCTTCTCAAAGATGATGAGAATCCACATTGCAATCTCTATCAATTAGATGAGAATTCTTTTTTTTACATTGAACCAGCTTTTTATACGCAGCTAATGGGAATGAAAGATCGTCACCCGGAAAGCTTTCCGCTTATTATAAGTGAAATGGAACGTATAGTCAAAAAACATAAAGCGGTTATATTTACGAGCAACTATGAATATCCTCAAACAATTAAAAAAGGATTTATCTATCGAGAAATAGAAGATATCTGTGATCCACTTCTCATTTTTGTCGAAGACAAATCGCGTGGCTCAGATTATGGAGATTAATTATGCGAAGAGCGCTTATTGTTTACGATTCTAAAGTTAAAAACGCAAAAGAGATGGAATTGCAAATTCATGCTTTTGTCAAAACTTTTAGATCCTTTCGTATTAAATCACGTCTTTCTGAAGCAAATAGAGCGTTAAACTATGTGCAAGCAGAAAAAAATAATTTAGATCTCGTCTTATTTCTTTCTTCGAATTATTTACTTCAAAGAAGAATTGAACTAAATGGTGTTCCTTGTGTGAACGCTTCTATAATGAATCACATTTTAGAAGATAAATACGTTTTATTTGAATTATTGAAAAGAAATCAAATTGAAATGCTTAATTATGTTACCTTACCGCATATACTTTATGGTCAACCAAGAAATTATTTAAAAGTATTAGATACTATTAATGCCCATAAAATTTCTTTTCCCTTCTACCTTATTCCAAGATATCGCAAAGATGAGATAAAAAATGGCTTTTATAGCATCGAAAATTTTTCTAAATTAGAGCAATTATTAACTCGATATAAAAACGATGATTATCTTATCTTATCTAGATCACCTTCTCCGTTTATTAAATACACTATTTATCTTGCCTATCAAAAACCTATCGCTACATTTATCGAAGGAGTGGATAAAAACCTCAAGCCTTACGTGCACGGAGTCAAATTTAAAAAAGTGCCAGAAAATGTCGCTAGAATTGCTCTAAAAGTTTCAAAAATTTTAAAATTAGATATTTCTCGCATTCAAATTGGCTTAATGTATGATAAATCGTTTAGATTATTAAAAGTTGAAAGTGGTTTAGATACGTTAAGATACGAAAATGCATCTGGCAAAGATTTAACTTATCGAGTGAGTAAAGCAATAAAGAAAAATTTACCTGAATTGTTTAAAAGAATTGGAGGATAAAAAAACCGCGTCATCAAAAACGCAGTTTTTATTATCGACTTAAAGTAATTTATAAGATAGTTACTATACCATCTTCTTTAACTTCAATTTGATCACCGCTTTTTACTGTTTCTAAAAATTTCTTACCTAAACCATCGATAGCGATGACGTTAGAATCGTTCCAAACTTTCGCTAAGACGATGCCAGAAGCCGCAAGAGAATCGATATTTTCAGAAAAAAGAAAGCAGCTAGGGTTAATACCCATTGAACAAACCGTTTGAATAACTAAGCCACCAGTAGTGGAACCGATTGTAATAGGAAGACATAAAGCCTTTCCTGTAATGTTTTTTCCGTACAAATCGGGGTTATTTTGGTCGCTTGCGATAACGCGCTTTGCGTTTTTTAAAGCACTTTTTTGAAAGGTTGCTAAAGTGTTAACACCTTGATGAGAAACGATTGCTTCACCTTTAAAATATCCACCAGCGAGAACACCTCCTTTAAATGTTTGCATCATTTGCCTCCTTTCGTGATGGCTTCTAATAATTCATCATCTTTATAATATCTTGCCATCGAATAAGTTCTTAATTTATTCGAATTCGTCATAATACGTTTACCATAAGTAATAGGGTTATTGGTGTACATCAAAGGACAAATTGATGATAATTTCACCCCATAAGAAATAAGTTTAGGATATTGCTCTGATTTCATAAACTTTTCTTTGACGTCAGGAGCGCAAGTCATGATGACACGACGGTTTACTTTCTTACGAGCGTGACTTGCTAAGCTTCGTCCAATTTTGTTCGTCCAATCGACGAGCTGTGAATAAGTAAGATGTGGGCAGCCAATGAAGACGAGATTACCTCTCTTATTAGGCTTTTTCCACATGATAGGATAGTTTTTATAAATTCTTTCTAATTCCGCGTCATCAATAACATAAGTTTTAGCGTCTTTTGAAATTAATTTTTCACCTAATTCTTTGGCTTCAGGGGTAAGGTTATCAATATGATATAAACCGACTGCACCATTGGATGCACTAGCAGCACCAAAATCTTTGAGATATGCACAAGTGGTGTCGTTTAATTCTTTGCCAAGAAATTTATCTAAGCCAAAGACGTAAGGAACATCTTCCATTACTTTCATTCCGATAGCGGAACCAAGTATTTGAGCCTCAGGAAGTTTACTTGTTTTAATTTCAATTTTCCATGTCGCTTTTCTTCCTTCATCTGTTAATAAGCCGAAGTAAGGAACTTTACCAAGGACTGAACCAAATAAATCGAGCATACCACTATTACGATTGCATCTTGCTCCTATTACCGAATTTGCGTATACGACCGCGCTAGATTCAGCCCAAGAAAGAATATCTCCTTTTTTTAGGAGTGTTACCAACTTCTTTTAAGTAGCAAGTACAAGTGAATGCATTTTCATCCTTTTTTTAAGTTGCTCTTCATACATTTTTTGCTTTGAATACATGATTTTAGAAAATACAAGTTTTTCTAATAAGTTGCATTTGACGTTCTTATAATCTAGTGGTCTTGGATCTAAAGTTAATTTTCCAACTGCGTGTAAATCACTAGCGATAAGTTCATCCATCGTCTTAAATAATGGCTTAAGTAAGCCGATGCCAAAAGATGTGACAAGGTGACCATCATGATGAGTGACTTCGACAAGTTTTGGTGCACCAAAAATATCGCCGAAGCGAACGACCGTTTCCATCACTTTCGCTAAGGTTTCACCTTTTTCACCTTTTAAAATTGATAATTCTTCATCCGTTAAGGACATTTTAGGTGTGTACATATAAGCCTCCTTATTTTTATAGTATGCCAGTTTTGTTTGATATCAAACAATAATATTTAAAAAAATGCTGTTAAGTGACAATGTCAACGCAACTCTAACTATTTTATAACTACTTTCTTTTTTTGAATAATATTTTTGTCTTCTTTGCTTATTTGGAATTAGAAAGGGGTGAGTTATGAAAAGAAAAAATACCCATATATATCATGTCCTTTCAGAAAAATAGGCATAAGAAAAGCGCCTACCTTTCGATAGATGCTTCTAGGATGATTTCGTTTCATTTTTACTTATTAACTTGAAATAACAAAGGCTTGAGTCAACCCTAATTTCAAGTCCCTTTACGCAGAATATCCAGATACGCTTTATAAGCGAAAGTGCGATTTCTGTTGTTATTGGATGTTTGTACCAGAATATCTGCATCAATCAAACGATTGACTGCACTAGATGTAGTATTGAAAGCAATACCCAAAGCCTCAGATGTTTTCCTAATCTCAATAATAGGGTTGGATTCCAGGTAGTTAAAAACCAGCATTACATTTTTTGCTGCACGGCCTAGCTTTGAGATAACAGATACATTTGCATCATGAAGAGCAATCAGCTTATCAATTGTTGTAGTGGCGTCCTTAGCAGATTCCATAATAGCTTGTAGGAAGAACTTGACCCACTGTTCGTAGTTTCCTTTTGTTCTTACTTCACTCATGCGGTCATAGTATTCCACACGGTTTTTCTTAAGAAAATAGGAAATGTAGAGGGCAGGAGTGGAAAGAACTCTTTTCTCCATCAAAAACAGTGTGATCAGCAAACGTCCAACACGACCATTTCCATCAAGAAAAGGATGGATGGTTTCAAACTGATAGTGTATCAACGCTGCGCGGATCAAGGCATCAAGGTCGTCATCAACATTGATATATTTTTCAAGTTCGGACATGGCGTCTAGCATATCGTCGGGAGACGGAGGAATGTATCGTGCGTTTTTAAGTGTACTGCCTTGCCCTCCAATCCAGTTTTGCGAATGTCTGAACTCACCGGGACTTTTTTCTTGGCCTTTTACTCCTTCCATTAAAATCGCATGGGTTTCCTTGATCAAGCGATTACATAAAGGAAGTGTCTGCAAGCGATTGATCGCAAACTCGGTGGCTTTGATGTAATTAACAACATCAGCAACATTACGATTTATGTTTGCATCTAGCATTGGATTAAGTACATCTTCTAGTGTTGCTTGTGTACCCTCGATCTGCGAGGACATTAAAGCCTCTTTGCGCACATACATGGATACAAATAATTCAATATTAGGGATATGGGTAGCAAGACTTTCCAAAACAGCAAGCTGCGAATTTGCTTTCACTAGTAAAGCTATAACATCCTCTGTCAGCTCAATAGGAGGAGATGGAGGTAAAGGATTTGGCATAAAAGACTTGTATGTCATTTTGCCAGATAAGTTTGATTTATAATGTCCTGCACGGTTATTCATAAGCGCGGGCTCCTTTCGAGGGAACTTGAAATATATGCTTCTATTATACCCATCTTATTTCAAAAAGTCAATCTAACTTGAGATAAGGAGATGCAATGTATGAGTGCCAAGTGATAAAAGTCTAAAGTAATTACGAGGGAAAATATCCCAACAATATTAAAAAGCTATGTTGAAAAAGCATTAAATTTATTAGATACCTATGACGGACAATTATCTAAGACTGCAAGAGCATTAGGAATTAATCTCTACACATTAAAATCTTGGAAGATTTATAACACTTTACTAGCGTTAGAATATTAATAAAGTTCGTTTATTTTTTAATCTAATTATTCAATTAACTTATCTTAATCCAACAATACTCTTTTAAGAAATTAACAATATCGTCTTTCTTTGATTCATCTTCATAATATGAAATTAAAACTTTTTTATAACTATCCACTTTTTCTGCCGGCACAGCAATTAAGCCAAGAGCGTGCGAAATTAAATAATGATTAGCAAATAAGATTGCTGTTCTTTTATTACCGTCTAAAAATAATTGTTTTTTCATGACGTAAAGCACTAAATCGATAGCTATTTCAATGCCTTCTTCTTTACCAGATAAAATCTCAGATAGTTCTTGCTTTACTTGCTCTTCAAAAGGTATTGGTGGAATATAAGTTGATTCACTGATAGTAACTGGAACACTTCTTATCTTTCCTGCTCTCAAGGAAAAACCATCTTCCACAATTTGATTAATTTGGCATAGAAGAGCATAATTGGTGGAATAATTTACTAAATCAATAGACATGATGAATTCCCACGCCCTTTTTAGATTGATGATTTTATTGACATCGTATGCAGTCATATTATTAATTTTTCCGCCATTTAAGATGGTTTCTGTATCTGCGTAAGTCGTAGCGATACCTTCTAACGTTGCTTGCTTATAAATTGAGTCGACAAGATATCTTCTTGCTAAATCGATGTTCATAGCAACGCTTTCATCAATGTTTTTGGTTTCAATGTAATTAAGTTCTCCAAGAACTTTATTAATTTCTTTAAGTCTTTTTTTAAGGACCTTCGCTAATGCATTGTTGCTAATAATTAGATTATATAAAATATCAGAATATTCACCTGCGTATTTAGTAATTAAAATGCCATCTAATCTAAAATGAACATAAATATATTGTTTATGATTGCTTTCTCTTATTTCAATAGAACCATATAGCAAAGAATTTAATTGATTTAAAATTTGTTTCTTTTCAAGCAACAACTCATTAATGTTTGGCATAATTATTTCTCCGGATGCTTTTAGTTTAACACAAAATAAAGTATTATGTGAAACATTTTTATTGAATTTGTTACACATAGCAAATAGAATTTTAATGCTCGCTAAAATATAACTTAGTTTAAAAATTGTCGAATTTATTAGTGCTATTACAACACTTTTTTCAAATTACTTTTAATGATAAAGCACAAATTGTCTCCGCGTGCGATGTGCGAGGGAACATATCGAAAGGAATAGTCTCTTTAACTTCGTAATAATCTTTTAATAATTCAACGTCTCTTGCTAAAGTCGCAGGATGACAAGAAATATAAATAATCTTTTTAGGCAAACTTTCTTTTATTGCATTGATAAAATCTAAACTTAAACCTTTTCTTGGTGGA
>CASFRI010000022.1 GCA_949297055.1 uncultured bacterium
AATTAAGATTTGGTATAATTAAACGCGTGAGGTAAACATATATGCGCATGGTTGATATCATTATCAAAAAACGCGATGGACACGCGTTAAGCAAAGAAGAAATTCACTTTTTTATTAAAGGCTACGTCGATGGTTCTATTCCAGATTATCAAGTTTCAGCCTTATTAATGGCTATTTTAGATCACAATATGAATATGGATGAAATTGTCACTTTAACTGATGAGATGCTCCATAGCGGAGATGTGATGGATTTAAGCGCTATTAAAGGACATAAGGTCGATAAACATTCGACGGGTGGAGTAGGCGATAAAACTTCATTAGTTTTAGGACCATTAGTGGCTTCTAGAGGCGCAAAACTCGCTAAGATGAGTGGAAGAGGCTTAGGCCATACTGGCGGAACGCTAGATAAAATGGAATCGATTCCAGGCATGCGAATCTCTGTTTCTAATGAACATTTTATTCGACAAGTAAATGAAATTGGTATTGCTATCGTGGGTCAAACTGGATTGCTCGTTCCCGCAGATAAAAAATTATATGCTTTAAGAGATGTGACTGGGACTGTTGAATCCTTACCTCTTATTGCTTCATCTATCATGTCAAAAAAATTAGCGTCAGGTTCAGATTCTATTTTACTTGATGTTAAATTTGGCAAAGGTGCCTTTATGAAAACGCTTGATGATGCTAGGAAATTAGCGGAGACGATGGTTTCAATTGGCAATAATTTAGGAAGAGATACAAGAGCTATTTTAACTGATATGGATCAACCTTTAGGCCATGCGGTAGGTAATGCTTTAGAAGTTAAAGAAGCGATTGAAACTTTAAAAGGGCATGGTCCCAAAGATTTAGTGGAACTTTGTTTAGAAGCTGGGGCTATCATGTTAGAACAAGCGGGAGTCTATCAAGACCATGATGAAGCCATCGAGGCTTTAAAAGAATCTTTAGCAAATGGCGATGCTTTTAATAAATTAAAAGAGATGATCGATTGGCAAGGAGGAGATGTCTCTTATATCGAACATCCTGAAAAATTCCCATTAGCGAAATATATTGTCGAAGTAAAAGCTGATAAAGATGGCTACGTAAGAAGAATCGATGCTTTGATGATTGGCGAATCCGCTATGCGACTTGGTGCGGGTAGAGCTAAAATTGAAGATACGATCGATATGAGCGCTGGCATCGTTTTAAATAAGAAAATTGGTGATAAAGTTAAAAAGGATGAAACATTATGTTTCGTTCATACTAATATTGATAAATTCGATGATATTTTAAAAGATATTAAGGAAGCTTTCATCATCGATGAAAATGAAGTGAAAACACCTCCTATAATTCACGAATATATTAAATAAACGATTACTTCTTTTTTCTTAATAATCTTAAATTATTACTACGGCCTTGTCTTAATAGACGGTCGTAGTTTTCTTTTAAAGCTTTTTCGTAATTACTTGAAAGCCAAGGTTCATAAAATTTCACTTCTTTTAAAGCTTCTGGTAAATATTGCATCTTTTCCCATAAATCGTAGCGGTCATAAGGATATTTATCTTCCTCTTGTACATTTACAGGTGTTAATTTTAAATAATCTAAAACATCTAACGGTTTATCTTCGATAGTAGACATTGCTTTTTGCACGGCAAGAGTGGAAGATTTAGATTTAGGAGAAAGAGCTAAATCGACTGTTACCATCGCAAGAGGAATAATAGCTTCAGGGAAGCCTACTTGTTTTGCGGCTTCAATTGCAACATAAGTTCTTAACGAAGCATTTGGATTAGCAAGTCCTACATCTTCATAAGCTGTAACAAGTAATCTTCTTGCAATCGAATCTAAATCATAAGATTTAGCAAGACAAGCAAGGTAATATAAACTAGCGTTGACGTCGCTTCCTCGAATCG
Source organism: uncultured bacterium (assembly GCA_949297055.1). Classification (GTDB taxonomy): domain Bacteria; phylum Bacillota_I; class Bacilli_A; order RFN20; family CAG-826; genus CALVUG01. The sequence continues at coordinate 1,884 of CASFRI010000022.1, forward strand.
ATTTTTGTAAAGCTGAAACATAATTATAATGTGCCTCATCATTCGCATCGCTTATTAAATTTGGGACACGAATTATTTTTTTAACATCATCTTCTTCGATAATATCTTTATTTTCTAAGGATAAAATTTCTAAATAATTAAGAGCGAATCTTAAATCACCTGCACTCGATTTAGCGATACGTTTTAAAGCTTCATCACTAAATTGTAATTTATTATTCAAACCATCTTTACTATCAATCGCTCTTTTTAAACCTACAATAATTTCTTCATCATTTAATCTTTTAACTTCGAGTAGATGAGTTCTACTACGCAAAGCTTGATTGATAGCGATGTAAGGATTAGAAGTAGTACAACCTAAAAGATAACAAGAACCATCTTCGATGAATGGAAGCAAAATATCTTGTTTATCTTTGTTGAGACGATGAACTTCATCCATAATGATAATAGTGGGATGAAAAATCTTTGCTTCTTCGATAGCTTGCTCCATTTCCTTTTTATTAGAAGTAACAGCGTTTAATTTAATGTAATGAATTTTAAGCGATTTAGCATAAGCTTCGGCAATCGTCGTTTTACCTGTACCAGGAGGACCATAAAAAATGCTAGAAATAGGAACACCAGATTTTACACTGCGCGTTAAAAAGCCATCTGGTCCGACGAGGTGAGTTTGACCGATAACATCGCTTAAATCTTTAGGACGTAGACGAAATGCGAGTGGTGAAATCATGATTTAATTATAAATTAAGCATCCATTTTAATCTATAAAAGATTTATTAATAAATCTAGAGCATACACAAAAGATAAAAATAAGTTTAAAATAAAAGCATGCGAATTGTTATTCAAGTAGTGAAAAACGCTTCTATTACCATCGACGGTCACTTAAAAGAAAAAATTGGTCGAGGCTTTCTTCTTCTTACCGGTTTTAAAGAAGGGGACGATAAAATAGTGGCTAATAAATTAATTGAGAAATTATTAAAATTAAGAATTTTTCATGATGAGCAAGGTAAGACTAATTTATCTTTAAAAGATATCGATGGTGAAATACTTTCCATTTCACAATTTACTTTATATGGTTCATTAAAAGATGGAAATAGGCCCTCATTTACGCATGCTTTAAAATTCGCTGATGCAAAATCACTTTATTCTTATTTCTTTGAAACGCTTCGCGCCTTGTATCCTAAAAGCTATGATGGTCTTTTTGGAGCGGATATGGAAGTAGAACTTATTAATGATGGTCCAAGTACTTACATTTTAGATAGCGAGGATTTTAAATGAAAAAGATTAAAGTTTTATTAGGTCTAAGCGGTGGGGTCGATAGTGCAGTTGCCTTATATTTACTTAAACAACAAGGTTATGATGTCGAAGCTTGTTTCATGCGCAACTGGGATTCTTTATTAAATAATGATCAACTTGGTAATCCGACAGTAGACGATGATATTTGCCCACAAGAAAAAGATTATTTAGATGCGAAAGCGGTCGCGGATAAACTTGGTGTGAAACTATATCGTAAAGATTTCGTTAAAGAATATTGGGATGACGTCTTTACAAATTTAATTTATGAATATGAACACGGCCGTACGCCTAATCCTGATGTACTTTGTAATAAATATATAAAATTCGCTGCTTTTTTAGATTATGCGAATTACTTAGGATTTGATTATATCGCTATGGGACATTATGCTAAAAAGATTGTTGAAAATGATAACTCTTATCTTGTTAAACCGATGGATCGTAATAAAGATCAAACTTATTTTTTAGCTAGACTTAATCGTAATCAATTAGATAAAGTTATTTTTCCTTTGAGTGATATTAGTAAAGAAGATGTTAGAAAAATTGCTTTGAAACTTGGCTTAAATGTTGCAAATAAAAAGGATTCGACGGGTATTTGTTTTATTGGTGAACGCCATTTCCGTGAATTTTTATCTAATTACATTCCGATGAAAAAAGGTGATATTATCGAAATTGATACGAATCGAAAATTAGGTGAACATCAAGGCGTCTTCTATTACACAATTGGACAAAGAAAAGGCTTAGGAATAGGTGGAATAAAAGATATCAAATCGCATGGTTGGTTCATCGTTAGAAAAGATGTTAAAAACAATATTTTATACGTTGCAAACGGAGATGAAGATAAACATTTATATAGCGATGAAGTAGTCATTGAAGATATTAATTTATTAGCGCCAGAATTACTAGATGAAAATAAGACGTATCAAGTACAATTTAGATATCGTGCGAAAGATGTTTTGTGCCATGTGAAACTTATAGATAATAAAGTTATAATTTATGCTATAAATGAAAAATTTAAAGCTGTTGCGCCTGGCCAACTTGCTTGCGTTTACACTCTTGATAATCGTGTCCTTTTAAGTGGGACAATCGCTATGAGCAAACGTGAAGGCCATATTCTTTCTTGATAAGACTGGTTCTATGGTTTTAAAATATATATACGCAAAAATAAAGAAAGATTAGGTGAATCTTATGCAAAACAAATTTAAAGCTATTTTAGCCACTTTAATTTTTTCTATGGCACTTAGTGTAGGAGCTTTTACTTCTTCTGTTGTTGAAACCATTAATCATCAAGATATCGACACTCATGCGAGTGTGGTCGAAAATTTTGATCCTTATACATATAGCGGAAATTATTATGATTCAATTAATGCCGATAATTTAACCGATGGATTAAACGGCACGCTAAGAACTAGTTTGACTAGCCTTATTTATCCAGCTGGTTTTTATACTTATAGTGGGGATGGTTCTAATGAATTAGGTTCCATTTTGAAAGAAGTTGATGAAGATCCTAATAAACCTAGTAATATGGTTCTTTTCTATACACATAATTCAATTACAAAAGTTAATTCTGAAGGCGCAGCTAATTGGAATAGAGAACATTGTTGGCCACAAAATTTATCTGGCGGTAACTGGGGTACAAGCAAAGCAGGCACCGATCTTTTACATATTAGACCGACATATGCTACAACAAATAGTACACGTAGCAACTATAAATATGGGACTGTTAGTTCCGGTAGTGTCAAAACATACAACGGAATGGAATATGGTAAAGTTGGCGGTGGTTATTTTGAACCGATGGACTTTTCTAAAGGTGATGCAGCAAGAATTATCATGTACGTTTGGACTGCGTATGAAGAGTCTTATTCGAATTTACCTGAAATTACAAATACTTTCTCATCCTATGAAGAAATGATCGAATGGCATATTTTAGATGTTCCAGACGAATTGGAAGGTAATCGCAATGATTATTCCGAAACTTCTAAACAAAAGAATCGTAATCCTTACGTTGATCATCCTGAATGGGGATGTAGAGTTTTTAAAGATAAAATCAGTGATTCGTTGTATAACGAATGTATTAAAACGTATGAAAATGGTGGTCAATCAAGTGTTGCACCAACAAGCATTGATATCGTTACTTCTAATACGACTTTAAGTGTTGGTGAAGAAAGAACATTAAGCGTTAATGTTACTCCTTCTAACGCTAATAAGAGTGTGACTTGGTCTAGTTCAAATACTAGTGTCATTAGTGTTACTTCTGATGGCACGATTAGTGCTCTTGAAGCGGGTAGTGCAACTATCACAGCAACTTCAACATTAGATACGAGTGTAAAAGATAGTGTTACTTTCACTGTTAAAGAAGTAAGTAGTATTTCAATAAGCGGTACACCAAATAAGACAAGTTATTATGAAGGCGAAAAATTTAATCCTTTAGGATTAACAGTGACCGCAAATTATAGTGATGGTTCAACCACAATTGTAAGCGTTAATGATTGCTTATGGTATGATGGAACAACTCATCAAGAAACGTTATCGAAAGGCACTACTAGTGTTATTTGCTATTATGGAAATGCATCCGCTACTTATAGTGGAATAACAGTAAGCAAAGCAATACACACTGAAAATACATATATATTTACCAATGCAAGCTGGACGTCAGAGCCAGCCGGTTGGTCAGGCGATACAGCTAGGTATAATGGTGAGAAAGGTGTACAAATTACTGATGAGTTTAAAAATAATCCTGCTATCGCTTCATTAAATGAAGATGTTACAAGCTTGAGCGAAGTACACCTTGTTCTTTCAAGAAATTCAAGCAAAGGCGCAGGCAAGGTTGTTATTAAAGTTGATGGAAAAGAAGTTGGTTCAATGACTGTTTCTACTTCTACTGTTAGTGATACACCAACCGAATATACAATTCCACTTTCATCAGTATCTTCTGGTAAATTGAGTATAGAAGTCACATGTACCACTAATTCAATTTACGTAAAATCAATCACGATCGTTTCTGGCAATGGTTCATCTGGTGTAGAACCTACAATTACTGGCATTAGAGTTACAGATAATCCTAATAAAACTACTTATACTATCGGTGAAACTTTAGATCTAACTGGTTTAGTTATTCATACATATGATGAAAACGGTAATAATTTAGAAAATGTTACGAATGCATGCAATTTTAATCCTTCCGAAGGAACGGTTTTAAATAATGCTGGTACAATTAGCGTTAATGTTTCCTATCAAGGTTTAGTGACTTCATTTAGCGTTACCGTTAATGAACAAGGTGGTGGGGAAATAGACCCAGATCCAGATGTTCCGGTTGAAGGCTCAACATTCGTTAAAGTAACTAAAGATAAAACTGATTGGACTGGTACTTACTTGATTGTTTATGAAATTGGTAGTTTAGCATTTAACGGTGCTAAAACGACCGAGTTCGACAAAGATAACACGATAAGTGTTAATATCAACAATGATAACACTATTGATTATAGCGACACACTTTTTAGTTCTACCATAGTTATCGAAAAAGCGACAACTTCTAATAAGTATTATGTTAAGACCGCGAGTGGCCATTATATTGGTAATACAGGCACTAGCAATGCAGTTAACGAGATAAAAGATGAGCATACTATTTCATACAATAATGGTATTGTTTATTTAGTTGCTAGCGGTGGAAATAATATGGAATATAATGCAGCAGGTTATTTTAGATACTATAAAGAAATAAGCACTCAAAAGGATATTACACTTTATGAACTAGTGGAACCAACTATCACTTCTGAAGCGGAAGCAAAAACTTTTGCTATTACTTTCTTAAACACTCCTCTTTGCAATGATGGCGTTAACGCACCTAGTTCTACCTTATGGAATGACTTAGCGAATGATTTTAAATCATTGAGCGAAGACGCAAAACAAATTTTTAAGAGTGGAAACACTAGTGACAAAGATATTCTTAACGCCATTGAAAGATATGATTATATCTTAAGAAAATATGGTGAAGATCCTAATAATGGTGGATACATTAATTTCATGAATAGAAACGTTGTTAGTAATTCACCTAATGTCGATTTAAATTTATTTGACGCTTCAACTCTTATTATTTCATTTGTGGTTATCGTCATTTTAGTTACAGGCGTTAGTTTAGTTATCTCGCTTGTTCAAAAGCGAAAAAGAGAAAATAAATAATCTTTAAATTATAAATTTAGTTTGCTATAATCAAGTTAACTCGATGAAGGGAACTCATCTTTATCTTGCTTCTTCTAGCGAGGACCTAGCGGTGAAAAGGGTCTAGAAGTAAATGAAGAATTGCCACTCCCGGAGAGCGATAATAATCGACGTATAGACCGCGTTAAGGCTAAATTGAGGTGCATTTATTAATTTAGATTAATAAGTGAACGAGGATGGTACCGCGATAAAACTTATCGTTCCTTGGAACGATTTTTTTGTGTCTTGGAGGAATAAATATGAAAAAATTAACTGGTCATCAAATAAGACAAATGTGGATCGAATTTTTCGAATCAAAAGGTCATCATTTCGAAGAAGGGGTAAGCCTCATTCCAAAGAATGATCCAACTTTACTTTGGATCAACTCTGGCGTTGCTGGTTTAAAAAGATATTTCGATGGTTCTTTAATTCCGCATTCTAGACGTATCGTCAACGTCCAAAAGTGCTTGCGAACGAACGATATGGAAGAAGTAGGTTTAACCGCAAGACATCAAACGTTTTTTGAAATGTTAGGCTGTTTTTCTATCGGTGATTATTTTAGAGATCAAATTATCCCTTGGGCTTTTGAAATTTTAACGAGTGAAAAATGGTTTGCGTTCGAAAAAGATAAACTTTATTTTACTTATCACCCAAGCGATGTAGAGACGCATACCTTGTGGCTTAAACAAGGTGTCGATGAATCGCATCTTATTCCACTTGAATCAAATTATTGGCAAATTGGTGAAGGTCCTTGCGGGCCAAATACCGAAGTATTTTATGACCGCGGAGAAAAATATGATAAGATGCATCGTGGGGATGAATTACTACGTAAAGATTTAGAAAATGACCGTTACATTGAAATATGGGGTATCGTCTTTTCTCAATTCAACGCTGTCAATGGAGTAGATAGAAAAGATTATAAAGAATTACCTGCAAAAAATATTGATACAGGTGCAGGATTAGAAAGAATTGCTTGCGTCATGCAAGAAGTTGACACTAATTTTGATACAGATTTATTTCTTCCTTTAATTCGTGCGACTGAAAAGATGGCAAAACTACCATATAAAGAAAATCCGATGCCATATCGCGTCATCGCTGATCACATAAGAGCGTGTACTTTCGCTCTCAGTGATGGTGAATCTTTTTCTAATGAAGGAAGAGGTTACGTTTTAAGAAGATTATTAAGAAGAGCGATGGTTTATGCAAGACATATCGGTATCGATAAACCTTTTTTACATTTACTTGTTCCAGCGGTCGTTTTAATCATGCACGATTTCTATCCTTATTTAGATGAAAAGATTGAAGTTGTCCAAAAGATGATGAAAGCAGAAGAAGAAAAATTCCTTAAAACTTTAGCTAATGGTGAACATATGCTAAAGAAGATGGTACAAAATGGTGAAAAATTAAGTGGGCAAGATGCCTTTAAGTTATACGATACATTTGGTTTTCCACTCGAACTTACGCGCGAGTTATGTGACTACATGGGTGTAGAAATTGATGAAGATGGTTTCAACGTCGAAATGGAAAAACAAAAAGAAAGAGCAAGAAGTGCACGAAAAGTTGTCGAAAGTATGTCCAAACAATCTGGTGATTTAATGAAATTTAACTTGCCTTCAACTTTCGATTATGACTCTTTTACGTTAACTGGTAAAGTTATTGCTTTATTTAAAGATGGTGAGCAAGTTTCATCTTCAGATGATGAAGGTGATGTCATTTTTGATAAGACGTGTTTCTACGCCGAAAGTGGCGGCCAAGTTTCGGATGTTGGTGAATTATCTAACGATTCAACAAAAGCTAAAGTAAGTTATGTTTATCACGCTCCTAACGGACAAAATTTACATCATGTACATATTCAATATGGTGCTTTAAAAGTAGGCGACAGCTGCACTTTGAGTATCGATAAAAAGCAAAGAATGCTTACGATGAGAAATCATTCAGCGACGCATTTATTACAAAAAGCTTTAATGAATGTTTTAGGTGACCATATTAAACAAGAAGGATCTTTTGTTTCTAAAGATTATTTAAGATTCGACTTCTCGCATCCTAGTAAAATTTCTTCAAGTGATTTAAAAGAAATAGAAAATTTAGTCAACGAATGGATTAGTGAAGGAATTGAAGAAAAGACTTTAGTTCTTCCGATTGAAGAAGCCAAAAAGATTGGCGCAAGAGCGTTCTTTGATGAGAAATATAGTGACATTGTTAGAGTCGTCACCTTTGGTGAAATTTCTAAAGAATTTTGTGGTGGGACACACGTTAAAAATTCGGAAGATATTGGCGTCTTTAAAATTGTGAGCGAAGAAAGTATCGCAAGTGGGGTTAGAAGAATTGAAGCAGTAACTTCTTTAGGAGCTCTAAATTATATTGATCAAGAAGAAAACATCATCGAAAGAGCAAAAACTTCATTAAGTGCGAAATCGACTTTTGAAGTTAATGATCGACTTAACGCTACTTTATCAAACTTAGAAAGTGTGAAAAAACATGCTTCTTATTTAGAAAGTGAAATTGCTAAAGTGATGGCGGAAGTTTTAAAACAAGAAATGGGTATGTATCTTTCTTATAATTTACTTTTAAGATATTTACCTAAAGTGACAAGAAATGGTCTTTTACCGCTTTATGATGAACTTAAAAACGGGGACGATAATCATCTTATCGTCTTAGTGGGCAAAGATGAAAATTCTTACCCTTTCATAGTGGGTTTAGGTGATAAAGTAGTAAATGATGGAATCGAGGCAAAAAATATTATAGATATTTTAAAGAAATATTTACCTGGTTCAGGAGGCGGAAGAGCTAAACTTGCTCAAGGTTCATTTAAAAATGTCGATCAAATTGGACTAGCGTTTGAATCTTTGAAAAAGGAACTTCAATAAGAATGAAAATCATCGGCTTAGATTTAGGTAAAAAAACATTAGGAGTTGCAATTGCAAGCGATGAAATAACTTTTGCTCGCCCTTACGCTAATTTAAAATTCGCATATGAAGATTATAAGAAAGCACGTACTTTACTTCTTGAAATATTAAAAAAAGAAGAAGTTGATGAAATTGTCATAGGCTATCCTTTAAATATGAAAGGCACGCCTTCAGAAGGCACAAAAACGGTCGATGATTTCATCGATAAATTAGAGGAAGAATGTCCTTTCCCTTTAAAAATTCATAAAATTGATGAAAGGATGACGACTATTTTAGCTAGTCAAGAACTACATGCTTCCAATTACAAAGCTAAAGATATGAAAGGAATTATCGATATGGTCGCAGCGACTAAAATCTTAGATTCCTATCTAGAAAGGAATAAACGAAAATGAATTTAAAAGATGATGAAATTATGATTGAAGATGATCAAGGTCAACAAACAATCTATAAAATTTTATTTACTTATACGCATGATGAAAGAAAGAAAAATTATCTTTTCGCTTATTTAGAAAAGTCTCCAGAAGATGTTTATATCTTTTCTTGCGATGAAATAAATCATAGTCTAGAAGCCGTAAGCGATGAAGAAGAATTCGATGAATGTAATGAGATTTTATCTGAGTTTTTAAAAGACGAGGAAATTGAAGTTGAAGACATCCTGTTAGGTGACAAACTCATTGCAACGAAAAATAATTATTAGTCCTTTTCTATCATTTTAAGAAATGTGTTGCATTTACCTTGTCATTTCTTTGACAAAATATAACTGATATAGGCATAATATGAACATGGCAAAAGATAT
>CASFRI010000023.1 GCA_949297055.1 uncultured bacterium
CAATCGTCAACCGTTTTCTTTGCTTATGTTTCATAATTTAAGCCTCCTTTCGAACAGGCAAAGAAGACGATTAGATTATAAAACAAAGAAAGATAACAAACTTAAAAACAGTTTCGTTGCAATGAGTTTGTCAGTTAACACCTTTTTTCTATCTTTAAGATAGATTATTGACAAAACAAATAAAGTCAATAAAATAAAGACATGGCAAAAAAATTGAATAAAAAATATAGCGTTCATCGTTATCATATTAAAGAAACTTCTTTACTTGGTTTAGCTTGTGCGGCTCTACTCACATTGAGCGTTTTATTAATGTTTTTAAATGCCTTCCATCTTTCAAGTTTTACTTACTTCGATTTGATGTTTGGCAATTCTAACTTATTGAATAAGCCAGTTGTTTCTTTGATCATTTTATTTATTTTTGCCTTAACATTAATAGTTTTATGTTTATTATATCGTTCAAAAATCGATTCTAGATTTTATTTACTAGGTTTAAGCATCGCCCAAATAGTTTTAGCTATCTTATTTTATTTATCTCCTTATTTTGCTTTGATGGAAGGGGTCATTTCCCGTCTTAGTTTATATGGTCATGCGGTCGCTTCGACAATTTTCGCTAGTTTCATTTTATTAAGTGGTTTAATTTCATTTGGCTATGCTTTATATTTACTCATTAATAAGAAAGACGCATGAGAAATATTTTACTCGTTAACGATGATGGTTTTGATAGTGAAGGTATTATCGTTTTAGAACATTTAATCGCTAAACTTGGTCACGTTTTTAAAGCTGCACCAAAAGAACATATGTCAGGCAAAGGCATGTCCATTACTTTGTTTTCTTCAATTCATTTTGAAAAGGTAGATGAAGACCATTATAAAATAGATGCGACTCCGGCGACATGCGTCGATGTAGGTATCGCATTATCAAAAAATAAATTTGATCTATGTTTTTCTGGCATTAATAGCGGGCCAAATCTTGGTCAAGACACCCTCTATAGCGGCACTTTAGGTGCAGCATTAGAGGCGAATATTAATCATATTCCTGCCATCGCTTTTTCTTGCTTTAATAATTATTTTCTCGTCGAAAAATATTTTCTTGATGTAATGAATTTTATTGAAGAACATCGTTTTTTAGATAAAGTATGTACCGTTAATGTTAATTTTCCTAAAGGAAATGAAGTTAAAGGCATCTTGCTTACCAAGATCGCTAGTAGGGAAGATGTTTATTATCCTCACATCCAAGGCGAAGTCATCAGATTTAGTCGCGATATTGGCTCCATTCAAAAAGAACTAACTTACGATCAACACGCTATTGAAGAAGGTTACATTTCCATAAGCGTCATCTTACCTAGTTATACGTTAGATGAAAGTGCTTATCGTTAATTTATTTTTTCTTTTAAATTAAAAAGTTAGAATAGCTCTAGTGTTTTTTACTTTACTTCTACGATAAGTTCTACGATAAATAAATGACTTCTAGGAAGATTACGCTAGTTTGACTAAATCATGATTTGAGTAATATAAATCAGCTTTAAAATCATCGTTACGAATGAGTAAATCACTATCGACGAGAGGATAAAGAATATTTTTTCTTAGATGAGTGGAAACACTTACCTTTAAGAAAGAAGCAATCTCTTCGATCGTATGCGGTTTGAAATAGCAATAAGATAAGATATCTCTTTGTTTTTTCGTTAGTAATTCGTAATTGAAACATGTGATAGGTGGATTATTTACTTCATCCGTGAGCGGATTAGCGAAGTGAATGTTAGGCAAAGTTAAGATAAAATAATTTTCTTTGCTCGTCACGAATGGTTTTTTCTTCTCGGGCATACGTGCGTAATCTTGGCTTATTTTATCGAAGCCAGAGCCTTCTTTTTCCATGTATTTCGTCACGTTTAAAATTTCACAAATAATTTCATTTCTTCTCGTCGGTAAGATATTAGCGATATCTTTTTCTTCGTTCAAAAAGATGTGGTTGATCATCCCACCAGGTGAAGTAATTTCTAAACGATCTAAAAATAAATCTATTTCGATGATCGAATCTTCATAATAATAATTTTTATGAGCGAAAGCATTAACGACACCTTCGAACACTGAACGGAGAGGATAATCTGGTTCAGATTTTCGACCTTCTTCCATTTTTATTTCGACGTAAGAAATATAATTTCTTATCGTCTCCATCACTTCGTCGATACTTTGAAGAATATTCGTCTTGATGTCGAGTAGTTTTTGAAAACTATTATCGCCTTTGCTAAAGCCGAACCATCTCGTCACTTTTAACGCTGTTAAATTACCTTGATAATCATCTTTAAAAAGTAATGCACCTTGCCTTAAATTACCATCTTCATCAAAGAAGCGGTGGGATAGAAGTATTTTATCGTTCAATGGATAACCATTCCTATTTTCAAAAGTAGCGAAAAGATGGCTAAAATCTTCCTTACGATATTTTATCTTCGTTGCACTTGCGTCAAATTTATCTTGGTTACTTCTTAAGACGAGATTTACTATTTCTTCTCGATTCGCTGCGCGATTTTGTCCTTCTTCACGTACGTATATGCTAGGAATACCGTGCATCGATAAGACGACCGGTAGTTCTTGACTGGGATGGATGTGAATTTGAATGACGTAGAGATTATGAGCAATTTGATGATAAGAAAAATCATATTTGGGAAGAGGTGCAAGATGAGCTTTGACGTTACGATGAAATAATTGTACTTGTTTATCCACTAAGTCTTTCGTTAGGCCGACGCTTTCTCTTACATCGTTTATCCCAACGTAAATGTCACCGCCTTCCCCATTTGCGAAGCCAGCGACAGTTTTAAGCCAACTTTCGGCTTGAGGACCATCATTTAAAATTTGTTTTAGTTCGATCTTTTTTGTTTCAAAAGGAATATCAAGTTCAAATTTAGATACTGTCATATACTATCTTCCCTCCCATTGCTATTAATATTTTACAAATATTTTTAAGAAAAATCTAGTCTTACTTCTACGAAAACTTCTACGATATTTCAGATATACTTCTACGATAAGTTCTACGTTAAATTAATAACTTCTAGGAAAATTAGAAGTAGCTTTAAATTCGTAAAATAGCAGTCTTACTCATTTAAATAATTATCATTCTATGTTAAATTAAATACGAAGGAGCGAGTTACTATGACTGCTCGTGAAAGAAAAGTATTAAAAATCATTAAAAAACACCAATTGGAGGTGAGTTTTCATATCGTCGATAATCTTTTCTTATCGGTGGATGGAACAGTTGATCATTATCTAGATGGGGTCAAACTATGTTTAGATTTAGCAAAGACTAAATTATTTAAACATGTCATCAATAACTTAAAGGCTTTAGATGTCAAAGAAGAAAAGATTTATAAACCTTCAATCGAAGATAAAAAATTAGAAGGATTAGAATATGATGTCGCTATTATCGGTGGGGGTGTCATCGGGGCCAGCGCGGCTATGCAATTATCCATCTATCCTTTAAAAGTTATCGTTTTAGAAAAAGAAGAAGATATCGCTTTAGAAGCTTCTTCAAGAAATGATGGTTGCATCCATCCTGGCATCGATTTAAAGAAAGATAGTTTAAAACTTTATCACCTAAGACGTTCTTTAAAGATGCTTAAACCTCTAAGTGAACAATTAGATTTCGATTACGTGGAAGATGGGCAAATGATCGTCTTTTCTCATTGGGCTTACGCTTTTGCGGCTAAGATTTATCTATCGCATAAAGTAAGAAGTAATAATATTCCTGGTTACGTCTTTTTAAAGAAAGAAAAACTTTGGGAAAAAGAACCTAATTTAGATAAGAATTTCAAATATGGTTTCTTCTTTCCTCACTGCGGAGCAATTTCACCTTACGAGATGAGCATTGCTCTTATGGAATACGCTCATCTTAATGGAGTGGAAGTAAGTTTAAATACTTGCGTTGAAGGCTTCGATTTTAAAGATGATGAAATTGTAGGAATTAAGACAAATCGCGGGAATTTGAAGGTAAAATTAGTGATAAATGCCGCGGGCGTGTTCGCTGAAGACATTGCAAAACTTGCAAAAGATCATTATTTTTCTATCCATCCTAGAAAAGGTACGGATGTCATTTTAGATAAAGATTCTTATCCTTTATTATCGCGTTCTGGGATGACAGCGTTAGATTCTTTAAAAGCGAGGAAGAAATCGCATTCGAAAGGGGGAGGAGTAATTCCTACCGTCGATAAGAATGCTTTAATTGGGCCAAACGCGATCGAAACACCTTACAAAGACGATTATAGTGTCGATAGGGAAGTTTATGAGGCCTTATTTAAAAAATATCAACATTACATGCCAAGTTTAAATAAAGGGATGACCTTAACTTATTTTACAGGTGTACGCGCGCCGAATTATGAAGAAGATTTCATCGTCGAAAGAGGTCATTTTATTCATAACATTATCCATGCGGCAGGTATTCAATCGCCTGGTTTAACTTCCGCACCTTCAATTGGAGAAACAATTAAAGATTTATGTTTATCTTATTTCGATATCCACAAAACAAAAAAAGATTATATTAAAACAAGAAAAAGAATTCCTTTAATCAAAGATTTGAACGATGAAGATAAAGAAAAATTAATTAAGAGCGATCCAAGTTATGGAAAGATTTGTTGTAGATGCGAAGAAATAAGCTTAGGAAGCGTTAAGGAAGCGATTAGACGTTGTTTTGATGTTCCAACCGTTGACGCAATAAAAAAGCGCGTACGCGTGGGAATGGGCAAATGCCAAGGTGGTTTTTGTAAACCAGAAGTGATGATGGAAATCGCTAAGAGCGAAAATATCGATTTAAAAGAAGTTATCATCAAAGGTGAAGTTTCAAATTTATTAGATGTAGGAGTGCCATTAGATGATTAAAAATAAATATGATGTCGTCATCATCGGCGGTGGCCCAGCTGGTTTAAGCGCGGCGAGTGCGGCTAGAAAATACTTTAAAGATATTTTAATTATCGAAAGGAAAGACACCCTAGGGGGTATCTTACTTCAATGTATCCATGATGGTTTTGGCTTAATGCGTTATAAAGAAGAATTAACTGGACCAGAATATGCTTATAAAGAGATAAGTAAATTAAATGAAGACATTAATGTCGCCTTAAATGCGAACGTTTATTATCTTTCATCTTTAGATAATGAAGATATTGAAATAAAGTTTTATGATATGGAAGGTGTTCATCATCTCATTACTCATAAGCTTATCTTAGCGAATGGGTGTAGAGAAAGAAGTAATAAAGAAATTGCTATTTTAGGCACGAATCCTGCCGGCATTTTTAGTGCGGGTGAAGCTCAATATCTTATCAATATCTTAGGTAAACTTCCTGGGAAAAGATGCCTTATTTTAGGAAGCGGTGACATCGGCTTAATTATGGCAAGACGCCTCACTTTAGAAGGAGCAAAAGTTTTAGGAGTTTATGAAATAAAAAATACTCCAAGTGGGCTAGAAAGAAATATTGTTCAATGCTTAAAAGATTACGATATTCCTTTACATCTAAACATGAGTGTTTCTAAAGTGCACGGAAGAAAGAAACTAGAAGCCGTAAGCGTTTGCAAGGTGGATGAAAATATGCATTTTATCGAAGAAAGCGAAGAACTTATTCCTTGTGATGCTTTGATCATCTCCGCCGGTTTAATTCCTATGGCGGATATGACAAAAAAATTAAATATTTTAAAATCACCTCTCACAAAAGGCCCTTTAATTTCACAAAATTATGAAACTAGTGTGCCTAACGTTTTCGTTTGTGGTAACGCTCTTCACGTCCACAACTTAGTGGATGACGTCTCTTATACGGGCGAAAGAGCGGCTTACTTTGCTTCCTTAAATTTTAAAGAAAGAAAATATATCGATTTATCATTTGATAAAAATATAAGTTACGTCGTCCCACAAAGAATTGATATTAATAACTTAGAAGATAAAATTGATATTGCTTTTAGAGTGAAAAAAGAATTAGAAGATGTCACTTTAAAAATAAAAATCGATGATGAAATTATCTTCCAAAGGAAATTTATTAAACTTCTTCCTCCTGAAATGGTCTTATTAAATGTGAAGTTAGATAGATTTGAATTCAAAAAATTACATTTAGAAGTGGAGGAAAATAAGAAAGTATGATCCACGAATTAACTTGCATCGTCTGCCCGAATGGTTGCAAATTAACTTACGATGATAAATTAGATGAAGTGAAAGGTAATAATTGCCCTAGAGGGGAAGTTTTTGCCAAAGAAGAAATTTTAAATCCGAAAAGAAATTTGACCGCCTTAATGAAAACGACTTTTAAAAATCAACCAGTGGTAAGTGTAAGATTATCTAATAAAATATCTAGAAAAGATATTTTTAAAGCGATGAAAATAATCGATGAAACAATAATAAATCATCCGATGAAATTAGGCGATATCATCATCCATAATATTTTAGACTACGTTGACGTAAACGTCATTTTAACCAAAGAAGTGAAAGGGGAATAAGTTATGTCTAAACCTTACAAAGATTTTGAGCCGAAGTGGTACGAAAGTGATTATAGCGATAAGTCTTATCGAAGCATCTTCCGTTGGGGGGATAAAAATTTTCATAAACATCCGAACGAAAATCTTTATAAAGCTATTAAATCTTACTTCCATATGAGCGATGAAGATTTTAAACATTACGATGGAGATATTGGCTTAGATGAAGTGCATTTCGACGTACCTAAAAAAATCATCAAAGATGAAGATATTAAATATTTTCAAAAATTATTAGGTGAAGAATTTGTTAAAGATGATGATTATTCTCGTCTATCCGTTTCTTATGGTAAGACGATGTTCGATTTATTAAGACTTAGAAAAAAGATTATCGAAAATATCCCTGATGTCGTCTTATATCCGAATTCGAAAGAAGAAATTGAAAATATCGTTTCATATTGTAATAAACATTTAATACCTCTTTACGTTTACGGTGGTGGTTCAAGTGTGACGCGTGGAGTGGAAGCAATGAAAGGCGGGGTATCTTTAGATATGCGCCTAAGATTTAATAAAGTTGTTTCCTTCAACGAATTTGATCAAACTATTACGGTCGAAGCCGGTATGAGTGGACCTAAACTTGAACATGTATTAAATGACGCCATTAAACAATTTAACGCGAAGCGTGCCTATACTTGCGGTCATTTTCCTCAATCTTTTGAATATTCTAGCGTCGGTGGCTGGGTCGTCACGCGTGGCGCGGGGCAAAATTCGACGTATTATGGAAAGATTGAAGACCTTGTCTTAGCCCAAGAATACGCGACCCCGATTGGCAATTTTAAAACCTCTAATTATCCAAGAGAGGCAACTGGTCCTTCCATCAATCATATCATGATGGGAAGCGAAGGGGCTTTTGGTGTTTTAACTCACGTCACTTTAAGAATATTTAGATACATGCCTAAAAATCGTAAAAGATTTTCTTTCATGTTAAGAAACTTTGATCAAGCTATTTTGATGGCGAAAGAAATCATGCAATGTGAATGTGGCTTTCCTAGCGTCTTTAGATTAAGCGATGCGGAAGAAACAGATCAAATGCTCATGCTTTATGGAGTGGATCATGGTTTCTTAAATAAAGTTTTAAGTAAACTTGGTTATAAACCACACGAAAGATGTTTATTTTTAGGTTTCACCGAAGGGGAAAAGAAATTTGCTAAAAACGTCTATAAAAAAGTGAAAAAAATCGCTAAGAAATATCATGGTTTATCTTTGACTGGCAAAGTGACCAAAGCTTGGGAAAAAGGAAGATTTAACGATCCTTATTTAAGAGATAGTATGCAAGATTTTGGTATCATGACCGATACTTTAGAGTGTAGTGTGAATTGGTCCAATATGGAAAAAGTGCATCAAGAAGTAAGAAAATTTTGTAAATCTAGACCCGATACTGTATGTATGACACATATGTCACATGTTTATCCCCAAGGAGCGAATTTATATTTTATCTTCATCGCTAAGATGAACGAATTAGATGATTTTAAGTCTTATCATACAGGCATCTTAGATGCGATTAGAAATAGCGGGGCGGCGATGAGTCATCATCATGGAATCGGAAAAATGTTCGGTCCGTGGCTCGAAGGTTATTTAGGTCAAATTGCTTATGGAACAATCAAAGTTTTAAAAGAATATTTTGATCCAAATAATATTATGAATCCAGGGGGTACATTAGGTTTAGATTTAAAAGAGGAGGAAAAAAGATTTAAATGATGAAACATGTCTTTATTTTAAATCCGAAAGCTGGACCAAAATCGCGCGTGGAAGAAATGACTTCTTTTATAAAAGAAAATCTTTCTTCTTTAGATTATGAAATCTACGTGACAAAAGCCCCTAAGGATGCGACAACTTTCACAAAAAATTATTTGAAAGATCATCCTAATATCGATATTAGATTTTATTCTTTAGGTGGGGATGGTACATTAAATGAAATTGCTTCTTCCTTAGTGGGTGTGAAGCGTGCTTCTATTGTGGCTTATCCTCTAGGAAGCGGAAACGATTTTATCAAAGTTTTTGGCCAAGTCGAAGATTTTAAAGATTTAAAAGAACTGACGACTTCACCTTCCACAGTAATTGATTGTTTAATGTTAGATAATCTTACTTGTGTAAATATCGTTTCTTTTGGCTTCGACGCTTCCGTCCAATTTCAAATGCAAAAATATCGTCGTCTTCCTTTGACGGGAGGAAAAACAGCTTACAATATGGCGGTTTTAAATGCTTTTTTATTTAGGATGAAATATCCGATTGAAGTTTACGTCGATAATAAATTATTTTTCGAGGGCAAAGCTTTACTTATGGCAGTAGCGAATGGTATTTGTTATGGTGGGGGTTATTTCTGCGCGCCTAAAGCGGATGTAAACGACGGTTTAATTGATGTATGTCTCGTCTCTAAAGTTTCGAGATTAAAAATTATGTCTTTAATTAAAGTTTATAAAAATGGAAAACATCTAGATGAACCTAAATTAGAAAAATACGTCCATTATACGAAGGCTAAGGACGTTTATATTAAGGCTAAAGGTAATAAGGAAATTTCTTATCAAGTAGATGGTGAACCAGGCAAGATTAAAGAAATGCACATTAAAATATTAAAAGATGCTTTAAATTTTGTCATTCCTAGCCATTTATTAAAAAATAATTAAAAAGACATTTAATATCTTGTATCATTATTGTTAAAGATAACAATCGTCACTTATATAAAAAAAGGAGAAAAAATCATTACATGAAAATAATTATTTCATCAGAATCTAGCCAAGATTTAGGCGAAGCCCTCATTAAGAAACATGGTATTAGAATTATTCCCTTCCAATTAATTATCGGTTCTAGAACCGGAAAGGATGGCGTGGATTTATTCGCTGAAGATATTTTTAAATATTATGACGATACGGGAAATCTCGCTCATACATCGGCAATTAATGAAACAGAATATGAACAATATTTTAGCGAATTATTAAAAGAAGGAGATGGAGTCGTTCATATTTCTTTAGGTTCAAAAATTTCTAGTTCGTGCGGAAGTGCTTTAAAAGCCGCCGAAAAATTTAATGGTAAAGTTAAAGTTGTCGATTCCCAATCTTTATCGACCGGTATTGGTTTACTTGTACTTTACGCCGCGGAATTAAGAGATGAAGGTAAAACTTTAGAAGATATTTATTCGCTCGTAGAAGCACGTGTCCCACATGTTCAAGCCTCATTTGTGTTAGAGAAAGTTAATTTCTTATATAAAGGTGGAAGATGTAGTGCACTTTCTTATTTAGGAGCGAATATCTTAGGTATTAAGCCTCAAATTGTTTTAAGAGATGGAAGATGCGTCTCTGGACGTAAATTTAGAGGTAAATTTAACGAAGTAGTGAAAAAATACGTCGAAACGACTTTAGAAGAATTTAATCATCCAGATTATCGTATGGTCTTTATTACTTACACGACCGCGGATGATGAAATTGTCAATTGGATTGAAGTAACTTTGAAAGCAAAGGGCTTTAAAAATATCTACATCACTAAAGCTGGTGGAACTATCTCTTGCCATTGCGGTGCGCATACGCTTGGCATCCTTTATTTTAACGACGGAAAATAGGCTAATTTTCCTTTGCAAGTAAATTTGAATTTAAGTGAGACTGCCTTTTTCATTTTTTCTTGTATGATATAAGGTGAAAGGAGAAGCCAAATATGGATAAACCACAAACCAAAGTTCTAAGCGGTGCTTTATTCATCTCTATGCGTGACGTGAACGTCTATCTTCTTCAAGATATTGATTCATTAGAATTACATCACGAAGAAGTAAATAGTTTTATTAAAAACGTCGATGATCGTTACGAACGTGTAGAGGAAGCTAGTCTTAAAATAGACGTTACAGACGTTGAACGTGCAGCTTTCGCATTACTTTCGCGTCATAGCGTTAAGGCGATGTATTTTATCGATAAAAACGATGAAGCTTACGTTGTCTCATTAAGCGGCTTAAAAGTTAAAGCGACGAAGATCAAACTCGTCTAAGCGAAGAAACACAAAACGAATAAGAAGGCTAATGCAGATATCAATTTAGCCTTTTTATTTGCCTGATTTTGGTGTAAATTAAATATAGCAAGAAAAATTGTTTACAAATAATAAAAAAGTAGGAAGTTTTAAATTGTTCCATTATGTTAACTAAGATAGATTTTTCCTATCTTTTTATTAGTGGTGGTAGAAGAAAAAAACACATGAATGAATAATGATAAACTCACGCTGTGAAACATAGACTTATTTTTTCACGTTTTATTCTTTCTTTTGATTTAATTAGATTAATCGCATTTTATTTTTATATGTACATTTTGAAACACTATATTTAGCTAATATATTAATTATTTTCATTTAAGGCATCAAATAAGCGTTTCAAGACACTTTTTAATGTTTTTCGATAAATTATTCATAAGTAAAACAAAAGAGTGCTTGCGCACTCAAATGTTATTAATTAATTTTTAAATGATAGATGAATGATTATCGATTATTTTCTTCTTTACGACGTTTGATCGAATAAACCACTAAGGCGGTTATTGAAGCAATCGCAGTTAAAGCGATGACGACGATAATGATCGTTTGAGAATTATTCGTAATGCTAGAGAAGAAAGCTGGGCTAGTAGAATTATTCGCTAAAGCGAGTTGACCTTCCATAGCAGTAATCTTATCTTGAACAGAAATAGAATTAATTCTATTACTAGTATAAGTTGTATCGCCGTTAGCGTAATCATTAAAAGTATCGGTATAGTCAGTTTCCTCTTCGACGTGCCAAGTTGTTTTTAATGTTTCAATACTAGCAAAGCCATTATTAGCATCATTTTTACAGGTGTAATAAGCTTCGAAGACTTTAGCAAGTTGTTTACCTGTAACTTGTACGCCTTCATTTAAACTACCATTATTAGAATAATGCCATTGGCCAGCTTTATCATAAAGGTAATAAATATGAGCGTTATTACCGTTGCTATAAATTGTACCTTCATTAGTAATCGTACTTACTGAAAAAGCACCAGTGGTGTTGTTATAAATCTTAAATTGAATATTAGCGCCTAATAAGTCATCTAATTTAACATCGAAGTAAGTTAGCCATTGTTCATTGTTTTGACCAAAGGATACATGTTCAGTTGGAAGAACTTCAGCATCGACACCATCTTTCCAGTAGTGGAGGGTATGTAAGTAACCATCTGTGTAATAGCCACCTTGTGAATACCATATACGAGCATATTCAGTAGTTGGTGCATGAACTGAACCATTTCCGCCCCAGGTTCCATTCCAAATCCCGTTAGATTCACCGTTAATAGTAAATAGGGGAAGTTGATCACTTTGTGCATATTTAGCAAAATTTTGTAAATGTAAATCGTTAGTTTTTAAAGACCAATCATCTTTTTCTTTTTGGAAAAGAATATTATCCAATGCATAAGATACTTCACCAACGTAAATTCCATTTTCATTACGAGTTAAGGTTCCATCAATTTCATAGCGATTATCATTATATATATTATTAGATGGAGTCCAACCATGATAGGTAATGGTGTTTGCGTTATATTCGACGCCATCAAATTTGACACCAATTTGACATGTAGTTTCAAGCAATTTTTCGTCTAGATAGTGACTCCAGAAACCATTATCATTTCCTGCACTTCCATCCCATCTATCATTGTAAACACGATAGACGTTATTAGTTTCTAAATTGACATTAGCCATAACAATATTTTGCGTTTGGTTCAATTTGGCATTCCAACTTAAAGTACCAGGCATATTAGGATTCATAGCACACAAGATAATTGTATAGTCAGATATATTTTCTAATGTTGCTTTATAAGTTTCTGGAGCACCTTCGACTGGTTCCATCTTAATCCAACCTTCAACGCCATTGCCATCAAAATAATACATAGCATACCATCTATTTGCACCATGTTCCTCTTGGTTGTTAATCCATAAATCGCCAGGAATTAGATAGATACTATTTGGATTGGCAACAGCACTGACAAATTCTTCATCGTGAGCAAAATTAGCGACTAGCGCTCCACTTGCGATGCTTAAGCCAAAGACGCCACATAAGATGGTGGCAAAGATTTTCTTTTTATTCATAGTTAATAGCCTCCCTCTTTTTATGCTTTTAACTGTATAAGTATTAACTTATAAATGAATAAATAATACGTGTGATAATCGTTTTATATTATATATAATTCAAATTTTATATGCAATAGTGGATTATTAGTCTAATAGACTAATAAATATAAAAACACTATTCGATTTTTATCAAATTTATTATTTATGTAAAATAATTTTACTTATTTTTAAAACATTATTGCTCTTTTCAAATATTAAGTAAATCATTCATCATATAAACCTTTAGCGATCAAAAAAGAGAGCCACTAGGAGAAGAAATGTAGATAAATTTGTTTGTTAATCGCTATTTAAAAGCAGTCTTATGTTTTTATAATAAAAATTAATTCTAATAAATTATTAATCTCTTATTAGTTGTAATATCTTTTAGTTTATCGTTACATTAAAAAAGTAGCGATCCATCGAGGATGAGACCGCTACTTGAAAGAATAAATTTAATTACTTAATTAGTTCTTTTTGGAGTGACGACGTTTCATGCTAATGAAGACGATAGCAGAGACGGAAACGACACTTAATAAGGTAACGACAGCAATGATAACGCCATTATCCATGTTGCCGAAAGAGACGCCAAATAAAGGAGATTGTGCGTTAGCAGCCTTCCATTCAGCTTCTAATTTTTGATATTTGGACAAACCATCGATGGAACCAGTGGTACGATTACCAGTAGCGTAATCGGCTTCGGTAGCAAAATCATCGAGCATAAGATCAGTTAAAACACCATCTGTACGCCAATGTGCAACGCCTTCTGCATCGGTGTAAGTAATCCAAGTTTGTTTTACTCTATCCCAATTTGCATAACCATTATCAGCATCATCTAAACAGGTGAAGTAACCTTCTAAGACGAGTTTCAAATTAGCGACAGGAACGATTTTTTCTTGATCCGCTAATGAGCCTCTACCAAATTGTTCACCATTATCCCAAAGGTAGAAAATTTCAGCGTTATCGCCAGCGGTATAGACGTTAGATTCGCCACCTTCACGTGAATCATCGAATGTTTGAGCATGAACACCAGTGGATTCATGACGGATGAATTGCATGTGTGCATCACGTAAATCAGCTTTAGCTACATCGTAATATGCCATCCATTTGCCCGTGGTAATTTCACTATAACCAGAAGGTAAGGTTTTAACATCGACGCCTTCTTTCCAATAGTGGAGCATGAGATAACCTTGTTCATGAGCTGCTAAACCACGATCAACCCAAAGACGAAGTGTATCGGAAGTGTAGGTTTGAGCAATTTTGTTCCATCCACCACCTACGACCCCACCCTGAGCGTTGATTGTTAAGGTGTATTCATGTGTGGCATCTAAACCCATCCATGCACTATCTCCAGTTTGACTGTCATTATCACCAGTGATGATAAATTTATCACGTAAGAAAGTGCCAATGTCAGGTTCTTCAACTTTTGGAAGTGTGAAAGTATAGCGACCATCAGCGCGCTTTTCACTTAAGCCAAATTCTTCAATTGGCTTACCAGGCCATCCATTATTGCCGCCATCATTCCAATTGTAGACCTTTAATGTTGGAATAATTTGTTCATCGGTTGTTTCACCTTCGTGAACGATACGAAGCAAAATTTCACCTTCCGCTAATGGTTCAACAGCGTCCGCTGCGCCGACTGGCGTTTCGATGGCGTGTGGAGCTAAAACACCTACTAAAGCACCAACACTTACAGTAGCGATTGTTAAACCAAAGAACATCTTTTTGATTTTCATACGATAAAGTTCCTCCTTTCAAAATGAAATTTGTTTTCAAAAATGTAATTTGAACAAGACGTATGAATGTTCATCTATGCAACAATTATATCAATAGTGTTAATTAAATTCAAAGAATTTTTATTTATATTATTTGTAATATAAAAGAGGAGGTTTTTGCCTCCTCTTCACAATATTATTTGATAATACTAACTCTAGTTAGATGATGATTGTACCCAACATGACCAACCACCATCATCGTAGAATTTGAGGTAGATGTCATATGTGCCAGCGGTGACGACTTCGACGTTATTGCCACCTTGACCATCAGGTACTTCTTTCATGTCACCTTTAGCGATGGAACTTTCACCTTGTTCCCAATTGCTCGCACCCCACCAAACCATATCGCCACTACAAAGTTTCCATAGGTCACCTTTAGCGAATTCAATACCTAGTGCCATATATTCAGCAGTGAGGTTTGTAAGAGCAGGATCTGGGTTAAGAGTCATTTTGATGCCGCCAGCTGGATCCCAAATTGGACCAGTGACAAAACTTCCATCACCGACGACGTAATATTCTGTTTCAGTGACAGGATCATCGCCTCCGCCATCTACAAGTGGGAAGTCACCAGTGTAATTGAAGAAAGCATATAAAATCATGCCATCGGTTTTTGGAACTTCACTATGTCTTGTAGGTGAACCACTTCCATCGTAAGAAAGCCACGTTTCAAATTCGACGTTTTCTTGAGTGGAAGTAATAGTGGTCTTATCCGGTAAAGCACTTCCAGGAGCGGCGACGTAAGTAATAGTGTTTTCTAAGAATAAAGAAGGAACTTTTTCACCTTGTTCACCATTATATCTTCCTTCGTCAGATAAGACGAGGTAAGTAGTAACGTCACCTTCCGCGTTTTGAACGCCATCCATCGTTGGGGGAATAGGGTTAGAACACGCCCCGAGGGCGAAGGAGCCAAGGGCTAATAATGTAATAAGTAATTTTTTCATAATATAGTTCTTAACTCCTTTCTTTACGATTTAGTGACGATGATGCCATAAGGCGTCAAACGTCCATTTTCATTTGCACCATTTAAGGCCCAAACTTGAGAAGCACCATTTACACTTACAGTGGTAGTTTGACTATCCATACCAGCGTTAATGTAGATGTGGAAGGTTCCACCTTCAGCGGTGATGATGAATTCATATAAGTCCGTAATAGCGCCATTTACGCCTTGGTAAGAATAGAATTCACCGTATTGTTGTTTAATTTGAGCAAGAGCTTTATAAAGATTTAACATAGAATCTGGAACACTTGCTTGTTGTTCGCTATTAGCGAGGAGTCTATCATTATAATCGTCCCATGTGACATGATATTGATCAAATTGATAATCAGTAGTCATGTCTTGATATTCGCCACCCCATTTGAATGGTTGACGATACCATAAATCTTCATTGTTCGCGTAATCGTATAACTCAATGTGTTTATTCAAGTTACCGCTCATACCAAGTTCATCACCGTAATAGATGAAGGAAATACCTGGGTTAAGCATGATGGTAGCGGCGTGAACTTTAGCTCTATTAATTTGAGTTGTAGTGCCAGTTATAGCTTGATCATGCGAGATGTTATTAACTCTATTGATTGCACGATCGACGTCATGGTTAGAAGTAAATGGCGAGTTGATAAAATCAGGCCTATTGCCTTCTGGAACTTGGACACCGTTAACGTTATTGACCCCGTTTCCGGAGTAATTAGAATAAGTTTCAGTGTTTTGCGTCGTACCAGCAAAGCTTGCGTTCATGCCAGAAGTCGTACGATACAAGTATTCTTGCGTATGGTAATAAAGTGAGAAGTCGAGTTGCGAATCCATCGATTGATAGTAGTAAGCAATTCTTTGTCCCCAACCATCAAGGTTTTCACCGACTAAGAAGCAATCTGGATTAATAGCTTTAAGTTGTGCATTGAATTCTTTCCAGAAGTTCACGTTCTTTGTCATATCACTTGAATAATCGAATGGGACAGTCACTTCTTCTAATTGTTCGGTATCGTAATACGTTCTTTCACCGACGTCAGAAATAATTAAATCATTTCCGTATTCATCGACTTCATCACGCATGTAAATATGTTTAACAGCGTCAAGTCTAAAGCCATCTAGACCAAACGATAACCAGTATTTCGCCATGTTGATAACTAAATCTCTCGTGGCTTGGCAATCGTAATTGAGTTCAGCCATACCTGAACCAAACTTACCGTAGTAATAGTAATGTGATTCACCATCACGATACCAGTCTGGATGGTCTTCAACTGGAATTTGAATGTATTTACCGTCTTCGTATTTTTGGACGAGGTCACCTTCATATTTCCAGTGGTAGAGGTCACGGTAGTTGATTTCATTACCGTAAGGATCGCTACCTTTTCTGGCGTTTTGTGAATTTTGGAACCAGACGTTATTTTTCGAAGTATGGTTAAGTACGAGGTCCATCAAGACTTTCATACCTAATTCATGAGCTTTATATAGTAATTCACGATAATCTTCGATCGTACCAAATTTTGGATCGACTTGATAATAATCGACGATATCGTAACCATGATATGAATTTGATAATTGTATTGGTGTTAACCAAAGGACTTGGACACCTAAATCATCTAAGTAAGGTAAGGCGTTAATGATACCTCTAATATCACCTAAGCCATCGCCATTAGAATCAGCGAAGCTTGCGACGAAGATTTGATAACCGACGCCTAAACCTTTGAATGCTTCCGCGGTTGGTGACATGCCGAAGTTATCTTGGCTAGAGTTGACGTTAGATTCACTACGATATTGACCAGTCGTATCAGTAATCGTTGGATTAACTTCGTATTCGCTATCGTAATAGAAGGTATAATTTGCAACGTTACCTTGGATGCAGAAGATGTGCATTGCGCCATTTTCTCTCCAATGGGTATCAAAATCGTTAATGTAAGTATCAGCACCGCCATCGCTAACCCAGTGCGTGCCGCCACCCATCGATTCTTCTTGCATAATTAAGAAGCCGACACGAGTCGCACCTTCAAAATCAAGAGGCTTACCAGTTCTTCCGCCAACGATATCAGTGCGGGTTAAATCGATGTCCATAATGCGGCCAGATTGCACTAAGTCTTCACCTTCACCACCAATATTGGTCATCCATGAACTTGTCATAGCATTGTAATTAGCGGTGACTTTAGGATTATTAGCCCCCCAAAGAGTTCCTTCCATGTTAGAAGGGGCAGCTTCCCAGAACCAAATAGCGTAATTATCGTAATCTTCAAATGTGCCACTTGTTCTAAGGTAATGGATGTAGACGTGACCTGGTTTAGCCCAAGAATCGAGCCAAGCTTCATATTTATCTGGATCCATTCCACCAATTCTTTCTGCATCGAATAATGCATTCGTAGTGAAAGATGATTGAACATTAGTTAAATCTTTATCCCATTCTCTAAAAGTATAGAAAAATAATGCATCATCAGGTCTAGTAGGCGTCACTCCTTCATACACTGCTGTTTCGCCAGCTTTAACAGTATCGACGAATAAGACTTCGCCATCCCAGTTAGCGAAAGTGACGTTATAATAACCTGCAGGCGGTGGGGTAGGACCAGGTGGTTCACAGCCCACAGCGAGAAGAGTCACTAAACCTAACAGTAAAAATTTAAGTTTCATGAGCATTCGCTCCTTTCAAAATATTATAAAAAGATTGTTTTTAAAACTTTGATTAATAATTATGCATCAGCGACAGTAACCCAAGAAGACTTTCCGCCATCCGCGTATAGGGTACCATAAACAGTATAACTTCCAGCGGTTACTACAACTGCGTTCGTATTTTCAATAGCCATTAAACCAGAGGTGAATACTTCACTTTCACCATTGTGGTCGATCCAAATGGACATATCTTCGTTACAAACTTTCCAAGTATCGCCAACTTGGAATTCCATCGTAATCATCCATTCGTGGCTACCTTCAGTGCCAGGGTTTGGATTTACTTTCATTTCAAAGCCACCGGAAACGTTCCAAGTTGCCCCAGTGAAAGATGGGCCTTCACCGACGATGTAAAGGCTATCTTCAGCGGGATCAGGTAATGTAATAGCACCGACCCAAAGTTCAATTGCACCATCAGCCCAGAATTTAAGATACATCGAATACGTACCAGCTGTCACGACAGTGGAAGTTCCTGCTGCGTCGTGAGTTAAATCACCGACGAAGTATGCGCTTCCTGCATCCTTTGTGGCATCTTGATCACGATAAGAAGTAACTAAAACAGTTTCATCTTCATCCGCGTCATAGATGATAAATGTATCATCTTTCGCTAAAGTGACATCTGTCACCATATATTCTTCGCAGTTTGGATCAGTGTTACCTTCATTTAATGTTAATGGATAATTAGTAGAGTTATTAACCATAAGATTTAAACCTGCAAGAACTTCACCTCCTCCAATAGGAGTGGAAGTATATTGAGCGGTCGTAGTGAAAGAAGATTGAACATTCGTCAAATCTTTATCCCAGCCACTAAAAGTGTAAGTATATTCACTATCATCTGGTCTAGTAGGGGTTTCACCTTCATAAACCGCTGTTTCACCAGCTTTAACTGTATCGGTGAATAAGACTGTTTCATCGTAATTGACGAAAGTAACAGTAAAATCTTCCGTCGGTGGTGGGGTAGGTTCACCGCAGCCTGTTAATAAACCAATTGATGCTGCTAATACTGCTAATAATTTTAGTTTCATATTAAATCTATAATTCCTCCTTTAGACAATCATATGAAAACAATATATTTATTCTACTGGCGAAGGAGTGGCAACTTGTATCCAAGTTGAATAACTTCCACCTTCGTAGAATGATAAATAAATGGTATAAGTGCCGGCTTCATCAACGACAACATTTCTATCATTGTCTTCTGTGACGTGCATCATTCCGTCTGTAAAAACATCAGGTGTTCCGCCATTTTGCCAAGCATGCCAATTTGTGGTGCCTTCGCTAACAGTTACAAGTTTCCAAATATCACCAACTTCAAAATCGATAGTGATGGTATATTCAGTTTCAATACCTTCGCCTGGATTAGGATTTGTTTCCATTTTCACACCACCAGCGGCATTCCAAGTAAGAGTTTGGTCAGTTAAGAATGAACCAGTTCCAACGACGTAAGCACCATCTTCGACAGTTGGAGTGGGAGTGGGTTCACTAATTGGAGTGGCGTAAACTTCAATCCAATTTGGATTATCGGTGTAATTATGAATGTAAATATCATATTCACCTGGAGTGACTACAACGATGTTATCTTGTGTGTCATTACCTTCTGCGCCTGGAGCGAGTAAATCGCCAGTGGAGAAGGCGGAACCATTAGAATAAGTACTTACGGAAACGTAGTTATTTGCTTCTGCATCAAAGAATCTAAATTGGTCACCGGCTTCTAACGCTAAGCCAGTAATCATATATTCATATACATAATTAGTAGCAGCATTAGGATTAGCCTCTAATTTAATACCAGATTCAACTGTCCAAGGATCTAAACCTTCTTCAACAAATGAACCTTGACCAACGATGTACATTCCTTCAGTGGTAGGTGTAGGAGGTTCTGGTGTGGTAATTGGCGTAATCCAAACTTCGTACCAACTTGGATTATCCGCATAATTATGAAGGTAAATACTATATATACCCGGAGTGACCACTAAGATGTTATTTTCTGTTTCGTTCGCGCCAGTTCCAGGTTTAAGCATATCACCAACACTAAAAGCGGAGCCAGCAGTAGCGGAGTCATTATAGCCACCAACGGTGATGTAAGTTTCATTTGTAGCGTCGTAGAATCTAAATTCATCATTAGCCGCTAAAGTTAGGTCAGTAATCATGTATTCAGCGACGTATTGTTCATCAGCTTCAGCATTAAGGCTTAATTTAATACCAGATTCAACTGTCCAAGGATCTAAACCTTCTTCGACAAATGAACCATCACCAACGATGTACATACCTTCTGTGGTAGGTGTAGGAGGTTCTGGTTCGCTAACGCGTGGTGACCATAATTCGATTGCACCATCTTCCCAAAATTTAAGATAGAAGGTGTAAGCACCAGCGACGTGGACGGTGGAAGTACCAGCTGTATCGTGACTTAAGTCACCGACGTAATATGCACTTTCAGCATCTTCAGTGGCATCTTGATCACGATAAGAAGTTACTAAAACAATTTCATTTTCATTATCTTTAATAGTGAAAGTATCATCAACTTCTAAATCGATACCAGTTGTGATCATATATTCTTCACAATTTGGAACTTCGTTGTTCTCATTTAAAGTAAATGGATGAGAAGTTGTGCCTACGACGAGACTATAACTTTTTGTAGGCGTAGGTGGAACATCGATTGGGGAAGAAACGTAAGTCGCTTTCGTAGTGAAAGATTCTTGAACGTTAGTGATATCTCTATCCCAACCATTGAAAGTATAGGTGTATTCACTATCGTCTGGTCTAGTAGGAGTTTCACCTTCGTAAATGGCTGTAGCGCCTTGTTCGACAGTGTCGACAAATAAGACTCTTTCATCCCAGTTAGCGAATGTAACAGTGTAAGTCACAGGTGTTTCTCCACTAATTTCATTTTCTTGATATTTAGCCACTAAATCAGTGTCCTCTTCAATTTTATAAGTCGCTAAATTGATAAGTGTTTGTTCTGCATCACCATCTACATACCAACCTTCGAATGTATAAGAAATGTTTTCTTCTACGTTATCAGGTAAAGTAGGCGTTTCGCCTGCATAAGCAGCGTGGGTTTCGCCTTCTCTTAAGCCGTCGACGTAAAGAAGAGTGTTATTTTCATCCGCGTTATAGAAGTTTACGACGTAAACGACGTCGTTTAATTGTACTTCTTCTCTATCGTCATAGACACTATAGAAGTCTTGATAGCCGATACGTTCTACTGTTTGTGAATTCGTAGGTGTATTAACTTCGTTATCTTCATCTAAGTAAGCGAAGCTATCCCATTCGTAACCGTAAGCGTCATTAACGGGTAACATCAAGTGTTCTAATTCAGGAATGACTTCATCGATATTTCTTAAAGTATCAGTGGAAAGAAGCCAACCTTCGTAAAGTAAATCTTCTTCTTCTAAAGTTGGAGCAACATCAACTTCTGGATCGAAATCTTCCGAAATAGCGGTGCTATAAAAGCGCATTAAGTAAGAAGTTGAATAAGTAGCGGTTATAGTCTTATCCTCTTTAATTTCATAAAGAGTTTTATCCCAACCTGTCCAATCATGTTTAATACGTGCATCATCGGATGGTTGAGTTGGCGTTTCGCCTTCATATATAGCGACACCGCCATGCTCTACTTCGGTTGTATAAAGAGTGGTGCCATCATAATTTTTAAAGACGACTTCGTAAGTTGTTCCAGGGGGAACTGGATCTGGCCCTGGATTAGCGCATGCCCCTAGAATTAGGGCACACGCTCCAAGAATTGGAAGTAATATTTTTTTCATCAATTGTTATCCTCCAAATTTTTTAAATTTAAAGGTTAAGCTGCTGAAGCAGCGACCCACATGGAGAAGTGTGTAGTCGGTGCATCAGCGTAAACCTTAAGATAAATATCATAATTGCCAGTGACTTCGACAACAGCATTATAGTTACCGTAACCATCGTCTTCTGTAGTCATTAATCCTGCGGCGAAAGCACTGCCTTCACCAGTTTCCCAACCGCTATTGACCCAGACTCCATCCCAAGAACAAATCTTAAAGATGTCACCTTTCACTAATGGTTGATTAAGTAACATGAATTCTTCACCATCTTCGAAAGATGAATTTTCATTTAATTCCATCATGACTCCGCCGTTATAGTCCCAAGTAAGACCATCTCTTACAAATGAACCATCTCCGACAATAGCCCACTCACCATCGCCATCAGGGACGATGGATAATGCGCTGACCCAAAGTTCGTAAGAAGTAGCACTTACTTTTAGATATAGGTCATACGTGCCTGCGTAATTGACGGTCGCAACATTATCTTCATGGCTCATATCACCAACGTAGAAGGCACTTTGTGCATCGCTTTGTGGATTACGATCACGGTAATTGGTGATGACGATATCTTCACCGTTCGCGTCGAGGAACTTAAATTGTTCACCGACATCGAATGTGACTTGTAAAGCCATGTATTCGTTGATGCCAGCATCGACTGGATCTTCGTGGTAATCAAGTAAGATACCGCTATCTTTATCCCACGGCGTTCCGCCATTCATGAAGGCGCCTTCACCGACGAGATAATATTCCATATCTTCTGGTGGGACTTCCACTGGTGGGACGTAACTTGAATCCCATTGACCATAAATGTACATAAATTGGCCAACGACGTTTGGATTAGGGCAAGTATAAGTATCGAAATTGATAAGATCGGACATATCACCTAATAATGGTTTAAATGACCAGCCGAGGAAAATATCGAATGCAGGGTCAGTTGAAACAGGTTCGCTAGTAGGTGGAGTAAGTTTTTCACCATACTTTGCAGTCGTGAAATAGAAAGGTTCACGTAAATTTTCTTCATCACTTGTTTCAAAGAAATAGAATTGCACAGGGGTATCAGGAACAGGAGGAACTGGATCAGGTTCTGGTGCACAGCCGACTGCTAATAAGGAAGCAAGTGCGGCGAGGAAAAATAATTTCTTTTTCATCTTCTATGTCCTCCTTTCCTTAATAACCATAAGCAAACATGAGAAGTTGATATCTTTCCATGCTCGCGCAATTGGCTTTGCCATCGATTCTAGAATTGAACACTAAGGTGCTTGGATCCATATCCATAGAAACACTATTAGTGTCCGCTCTTCCAGAGAAGGCAATGTAATAATTTCCGCCACTAGTTCTTTCAGTGCAGAAACCGAATGCGGTCGAACCACTATCGGTTTGCCAACCTTTTGTTAAAGAAGTATTATCAGGGAAATTAATTAAAGTTTTAGTAATGATTTCTTTTCTTACTCTGATCATTTCGACAAATTTTTCAAAGTAAGGAAGCATGTTATGTTCGACGCCATTATTATCGGTGATAGAAATTTTACGATCATATTGGAAGGCGTTACATAAATCGCTTGAGCGATAAGAGTTATGGGAAATAATTTTTCCATACATTCTTACTTCTGGGGTACAAACAGGACCTGGTTCATAATCAGGAGCATTTGGATCACGATACGATGGTAAATCAGGATAAGGGATGGCATCGTTATCGGGATTATCCGGGTCATCATTCATCACTAGTGCTTTACTTCTAAAAATTTCTTCACCAGATTGCATGAAAGCGACACCTTGGGAGAACATGACTGCAGCGTGTACGGCGACACTTGCTGTAGCGACAAGTTCTGGATTTGGTTCATATTCTGGCCCAGGAGTAAGTTCATCAGTTTCTTTTAAGGTGTAATTAAGTTGATCCCAAGCAGTGTAATTATCGTGACAAGAAGCATAGTTTACTGTTTGGACAGCGTTAGAATAACCGC
>CASFRI010000024.1 GCA_949297055.1 uncultured bacterium
AAACAATATCATTTACTTTTAAAATGTAATCTTTCTTTTCGTGATGATTATTAACTTTGATATCTTTCTTGCGAAATAAAGTATAAATTGCTCCTAAAGAAGCATTTTTTAATTGGTCTTTGATAAATTTGAATAGCCTAACACCATCATCAGTTTTACTCACTAAAAACTTCAACATAAAATAATTATAATATTTTCAGTGATTTATTTGTTAGTGTTTGCTATAATCAATATGCTTTTTTTAAAAGAAAAGCACCTAGACGCGGAGAAATACCCAAGTGGTTGAAGGGGTGGGCTTGGAAAGCTCATAGGTCTCGAAAGGGGCGCAAGGGTTCAAATCCCTTTTTCTCCGCCAGCGCTGATAAATATCCCTCATAGTTTTACCTAAATAGGCTAAGATGATTTGGAGGATTTTTTGTAGAACAAGATATTACAAGTAAAAATTAATAAGTGATGAGAATAAATATTTTCATCAAAGTAGATAGATAAAACTAACTTAAAGCATTGCACTTAAGATGGCAAATTAGACAATTAATCTTTAAGGCATGCAAGTGGGATGACGTAAACTCCATCATCTCGTTTCATACCGTATCGTGTTCCAGTAATAATAATCTTTAAATCAGGAAGTCTTAACGGCACTTGCTTTTCATTTTTATTATATTCTTTAATTAGCCTTTCAATTTTAAGTAAGTCAGCCGCACCTTTATCAATTTCATTTTGTCCCAGCTTAAACTCTAATAAAGCATATCTTCCATCCTTAAGATGTAATACACTATCAGCTTCTAAACCATATCTATCGCGGTAATATGACATAGTTCCATTCATCTTATTTGAATAAATTTTTAAATCTCTAACGCACAAGGATTCAAATAGAAAGCCTAGCATCTTAAAGTCAGCATTAAAGAATTCTGGTTTGACACCTAGGGCTGCGACAGCAAGTGATGGATCAATTAGATTACGTTTAGCGCTAGCGCGAATAGCTTCTCTTGACCTAATGGCAGGACACCACGCAGGAATATCTTCGATAATATATAGCTTTTCAAGGGCTTGAACGTAATCTAAAAATGTCGGCTTACTTATGCCTGTAGTAGATGTAGCGTCACCATATATTGTCTTCGTCTCAGCAGTCGTACAAATATTTCTTGCATAAGATTTAAGTATTTTTTCTGCCCATAACGCATTTCTTTTAATTCCATCAATCTTAGAAATGTCTTTGTGACAAGTTTGATAATAGATATCTTCCGCAATAGCTAATTGTGATTCTTTCGTTTTATTTTTCAAACTCTTTGGCCAACCACCACGACAAATAGCAAATATTAATTCATCGATCGATAGATTAGATTCAACAAATTCAAAGTCTTTCCCGTCAAATAATTCCATCAATGATATTTTTCCACTAGATTCACCACTTTCATATAGGCTCATCGGATACATTTTTAACGTCGATATTCTGGCTGTACCAGTATGAGGTGTTTCGACATCATTAGAAGAGGAACCAGTCAAAATATATAAGCCATTCTCATCGCTATTATCGTCGACGCTCTTTCTAATCGCGCCCCAAATTTTAGGAGCATCTTGCCATTCATCAAATAGGCGCGGCTTTTCCCCAATTAGTAACTTTGATGGCATAGTCTTAGCGGTCGCTAAGTATCCATCTCTTAAATCTTCATCTTGAAATTCGATGATGCTTCTAGCTTTTTGACTTGCGGTTGTGGTTTTACCACACCCTTTAGGACCTACAATTAAAGTTGCACCAAAAGTTTTCAATTTAAAATCTAATAAATCATCAGCAATTCGTTTTTTATAATCTTTTATTTTCATAGTATTAACCCCACTTAAATTTTAGAAGAAAAACGTAAAAACATCAACACAATTTAACGTTTGTGTGGCATTTTACTTTACACTTGTGCGGTATTTTAATTTACATCTGTATAGTAATTTACTTTACATTTGCGAAGTATTTTACTTTACACTTTTGTGCTATTTAACGTTTGCGAAAACTGTTTTTATATAAATTTAATTTAAATCTTAAAGCATGTTGAAGTTTAAAATGTTAACTACCAATCGTTAAAAGCCTATCTCTATTTTTTAATAAATTTAATCACTTATTGGAAAGATACATAAGCAAATAATAACTTGACTTTAAATATAGTTTAAATAATAATCTCTATACTGATAAAAGGACAGTAATTGTCCTTATATCAAAAGTTTTAAAATAGAAAATTGAATTATTTCAATATTAGAGGATGAATATGCAATATAAAATAATCGTCGATAGTGCTTGTGATCTAAAAAATAATTACTTAAAAGAAACGTATAACGAAGAAAAGATTGGCTTTGCTATCGTTCCTTTTATCATCGACGTCGATGGAAAAGAATTCGTTGACGATGATACTGTAGATACAAAAGTTCTTTTAGGACATTTAAATAAGTCAAAAAGATCACGTTCTAGTTGCCCTTCAACTTTAGATTTTGAAAAGGTGATGGACGCTACATACAATTTTGTCATCACCATTTCTTCTAAATTAAGTGGCTCTTACAATTCTGCGAACGCTGCTAAGAATGCACAAGATAAACATAGTTTTATCATCGATTCGAAAGGCACCGCTGG
The DNA here is from genome assembly GCA_949297055.1 of uncultured bacterium. Lineage (GTDB taxonomy): Bacteria > Bacillota_I > Bacilli_A > RFN20 > CAG-826 > CALVUG01. The sequence goes on from CASFRI010000024.1 coordinate 2,612, forward strand.
CATGGAAGAATTACTAGTAGATAAACTTTATCAACTAATTAAAGAAGGCAAAACTTACAAAGAAATTAAAAAGGATATCATCGCCTACCGCGATTCTTTAACTCTCTACTTCACCTTAGCGAAATACGATAACTTAGTGAAGACAGGTCGAATCAATCGTCTTTTAGCTAAGATCGTCACTCTCGCTCGTATCAAGGCGTTATGTAAAGCAAACGATGGTGAGATCGCTATCGCTAAAAAATGTTTAACTTACAATCAATGTTTAAAGACGATCATTAATCACCTGCGTGAAAGCAAACAAAAATACGAAAAATGCGTCATCACTTACTGCATCGAAGACAGAGTAGCGAATGAACTTAAAGAACAATTAGAATCTTTAAATATCTTTAAGACAATTGTGGTTAGAAACGCTAAAGGCTTAGATGCATTTTATGCTTTAGAAAATTCTTTAATTGTCGTTTTTTAAATAAAAAAATTAAGGCAAAAAGCCATTTAAATAAAATTCACTAATTAACTAAACGATAATCATCAAAGTTAGGCTTACCGAGGTTTACCGTCGTATAATCATAACTTAAAATCGTTTTTCTTAATTCATTGTTAACTAAAGAATGCACTAGATGATAATTATCAATTTGTACTACAAAATTATTAATTTCATTTTCTTTTACTTCGGCATGAAGTTGGCCATAAGTATTAGAATAATAATCGTATGAGATAACTTCTTCTTCATTAACGCCACTAATAAGATAAGCACTTTGCGAAGTGAAATCTAAAACTTTATAAGTTAATTGTGATAAAGCTTTTACACTAGTTAAAAAACTTTCTTGTAATGGATTGCTATTATTGCTACTAGAAGAAAAAGAAATGAAACTCCGCGTACGATAATAAGATCCATCAGATTGTCTTATTTCTTCGACGTTATGTAAATCTTGATGATTTTGAAAAACCCAATGTCTTTCTTGAATTATATTATCTTCATAAATTGAATAATAAAAATAGTTCGCACTTAAATCGTAACGTTCATAACGTTCTAAAACGTGTGTGCCATCATCTTCAATTAAATGTGCAGAAAGAGCGCTAGAAGTTTCAATTTCATGACGAGCGATTTTATCTTCGATATCTAAAGCATATGCTTTTGCCGTGGCGATATCGATGCTAGTTGGATTACAAGCACTTAATAACAAGATAGGTAATAATGTTAATATTATTTTTTTCTTCATATTTTTTAAGCAAAAAAGAGGCAAAGCCTCTTTTAATAAATTATTCTTCTTTCGCTTCTTCGCTTACGACTTCATTTAATCTTTCAAGTCGACGCATACGTCTATCATGTTCACGATCAGATTTTTTCGCATTGACAAGTAAAGTGATAATAGCCACAAGTGCGCCAAGAGCTAAAACGACTAGTCCAAGATTTCTAAAATTCATATGGAAACCAGCACTATCTATTGCTTGCTCAGCTTGTTTGATTGGATTTAAAGATAAGGCGACGCCTAAATTATCCCCCACTAAGCCAGTGACAAGTAAAGCTAGACCACTTACGCCTAAGAAGATAGCGATGCCAAGGAAGATCCATTCCTTCCAAGATATACGATGTTGTTTTTTACTTTTTTTCATACCTTTTTCTTTCATAAACTGACCTCATTTTATCAAATATCGATATTAATTGTCATTAATATTGTTAATTTTTCTTTTTTAAGCACTATGATCTTCGTGATGTTCACTCTCCATCATCTTATTTTTTTCAGCTTGCTTTCTTGCTTGTTCCACTAGTTCTTTATATAAAGGATTATATGTGTCTTTCCAAATAATTTCATTTGGCCTAGTGTATTCGGCAATATGTTTAATTGTTTCATTGAAAACATCAGGGAATTTTTTACCGCTTGGTAAGTCTCTTTTACCAGAACACATTTCAAGAAGACGAGAAACTTCATCGAACATATCACGCGTATGTTCATCAGTTAAGCGACAATGATTTTTTATAAAGCCAAGGAAGCCATAAAGCTTTTGAATTTCTTGTGAAATGTAATTAGATTGAGGAGTAGGCTGACCTTTGCTTTCATTCATCGCAACTTGGAATTCTTTAAATTGAGCGAACAAATCTTTAATCAATTGTAAATAAATAAAACCACGATAGAAAGCATCGTTCGTACGCATAAGTTTTTCAATTTCTGGTTCAAGTTGATTGTTTTTCTTCGCCATGTTTACGTAGCCATATAAAATATCAAGCATTGTTTCATAAATTCCAATAACATAGTTATAAATAGCCATATGTTGCGATTTATCAACTCTTAATTCCTTTTCAGGAGTAACTTTAATAATTGTAGAATCATCGCCATAAATTTCATCATGGAATGTTTGAATTTTATTTTTGATATCATCACCTAAGTGTTTTTCATCAGTGTTATTTTTTTCTAGAAAAGATCCTAATGGGGTGTTAGGTTGTATGCCACGTAAAATTAAATCTTTACGCATCAAATATGATTCATAACTATAAGATGGCTTATCCATCGTATACTCCAAAGTATCACGAATCATGATGGAATAATGATAGATGTTAAGAATGTAAATTGAGATGTTATTCATAAATTAATACTCCTTATCTTCTTCATAAATAAATCTTGCGATATCATAATAATGTTTAACAATGTGCGTAGCGTATTTTTTTACCGTATTAGAAGCATGTGCCATGCAGACATTATGCTTAAAAGTTTCAAACATCGTGATGTCATTACCAGAATCACCAGCGACGAAGCAATCTTCATTAGAAATGTTCAAGTGACGAAGATATTCGCTTATGGCTTTAGATTTTTCCGCTCCTGAAGGTGTAATTTCAATAACTTGATTAGACCAAGAAAATTCTAAATGAGAAAATTTCGCACGTAATTCTTTATTCACTTCCTTATTTAATTCAATGTATTTTTTTCTTAATCCCATAAAGATGAGAAGTTTAGAAATTTTATCTGTCTTTAGTTGATTATTGAACAATCCATCAGCTTTATTGCGATCAGAAAAAGTGTATTTTTCGGCGTAACTAAATTGGAAAAAATACCAAATTCGATACATCAATTTTAAAAAGATATTACGTCTTTTCGCTGCGACGACAGAAGGAAAGCTATCGGTCATAATAATGTAGGCTAATGGATGATACTTTTCATCCATATAATCGATGACACCTTGCACATCTTCCCCACTCATATATTTTTGTCGCACCATCTTTGCATCGACCATCATATTTGCCCCATTACAAGACATGGAATCGATTGGTCTAGCAATCTTTTTTTCAACTTTTTTAATAAAGTCTTGGCTTCGTCCAGTAATAAGGGCGACCCTACCACCATCATCGATGTAACGGCGTAAAAAATTAACGTTTCTTTTAGATATTAATCTAAATCTACGTCTTGGATAGAAGAGTGTTCCGTCTAAATCAGTCGCTAATACTTTCTTCATATGTATATGCATTATACACTCACGCAAGAATTTTACATCATAAATTTTCTTTTGAAGGCACAAAAAAAGGACTAATCAAGACTAGTCCTTATAATTTTGAGTATTAAAGTTTAACTTCGTTTTCAGCTTGAATAAGGCCAATACCACCATCGACACGGTGATAAACGATACTTATTTTTTCATCTTCGCTATCTAGATACATGAAAAAGTCATGATCTAAAGCGTCCATGCGCATGACAGCTTCATCAATGCTCATCGGTGTTAAATACACTGACTTCGTGCGAACGATTTCTTCATTATCCTCTAATTCTTTTTCGGCTTCAAAGTTTTCAAAAGCAATGGCTTTTCCTAAACTCATACGCGTACTTTTGCGTGACATACGCGTTTTCAATTTACGCATTTGCCCTTCGAGTTTATCGATGGCTTTGTCAATCGCGGCGTAAAGATCTTCATCGACGACCTCTGCGCGGAAATCCATCATTTTCGTAAAGATAGTCACTTCCACTTTCGCCCCACGCTTATAAGATCTTACGACGACGCGGCAAGTTACATCATCTGTGATGACGAAATATTTGTCCATGCGAGAAAGTTTAGCCTCGACTGCATGACTAATACCTTCGGTCACATCGATGTTCTTACCAATAATTTGGTATTTCATATCATGTAACTCCTTTCAAAGAATTTGTGATTAGAAACTCTACTTATATGGTAGCAAAAAAGAAGCAAAAATCATATGTCTTTTATATAATTTTTTCATTATTTTTTAAATGTGAGACTAATTATTTATATATTTTTAAAAATTCGTCAAGAAAATTTAATTTATTCGCTTATGTAAGGATGTAAATCTAAATATTTTTTAATCTCATCAACCTTATCAAGTCTTTCCCAAGGTAAATCTAATTCATCGTGGAAGAAAGCTGAATAATTAGAAGTATCTCGATAACGGAAAGTAGGTTTATGTAAAGAGAAATTTTTGATGATAAGACCTGGTCTAGTTGGAAAAATAGCACGAATTAGTTTTATCAAATAATCGTCACTATAAGATGAAGTCTTAAATGTTTCTACCATTAAAGATAAAGCATCCCTTTGGCCTATGACGTAAGATAATTCAATTTCAAGGCGCTTCGCTAAACCAGCGGCCACTAAATTTTTAGCAATATAACGTGCAAGATATGCTGCACTTCTATCAACTTTTGATGGGTCTTTACCGGAAAAAGAACCACCACCATGGCGAGCAAAGCCACCGTAAGTATCGACGATAATCTTTCTACCGGTTAATCCAGTATCGCCTAATGGACCTCCTAAAACAAAGGAGCCAGAAACATTGATATAAGGGGTAAAATCTTTATTAAGATGATATTTATCGATGACAGGATAAATAATTTGTTCTAAGACATATTTTTTAAAATTTTCATCCGCGGCGTTTGGATCATGTTGAATTGACATGACGACACTTATAACTTTAGGATTTTTTCCTTTTTCATATTGGACGCTTACTTCTGATTTCATATCAGGACGCGCTCCCTTAAATTCGCCATTTTTTCTTAATTGAGACGCTCTTTTTACAAGTTCGATGCAAAGCACGTGGGCTAAAGGCAAAAATGAAGGTGTTTCATCACTTGCGTAGCCAAACATAATTCCTTGGTCCCCTGCTCCTAAATTTTCTATATTAACATCATTTACCGCGTTTGCGATTTCTTTAGATTGAGTGTGAATATGATTTTCAATGATGACATCTTGATAATTTAAAAGTCCCTCATCTTCATGATCGTAACCTATTTCTTTAATAACTTCTCTTGCAATATTTTCATAATCGATATAGATATTTGGTTTACTAAAAGAAATTTCTCCCCCTAAAATTAAAAGTTTTTCGATGAACATACATTCGCACGCCACATGCGCTAGACTATCTTTTGCTAAACATGCATCTAAAATGGCATCTGCGATTTGGTCACAAACTTTATCAGGATGGCCTTCTGCTACTGACTCTGAAGTATAAATTTTTCTTTTTTCCATCTTTTAATTTCTCCTTATATAAATAAAGGCTTCCTCGCTGAGAGAAAGCCTAGAATTATCATATTCACGTATTCCTCTCATCGTCATTTGAGGCGAGCACTTACTAATAGGATTTTATTAGAGTTGCTACTATCTTTTTAAGCCTCGAAAGATAGTTCTTGATGAGGCAAACTTCTGTTTGCTTAATAATAATTATGCTTATTTTAACAAATTTATCAACATTTATTTGATAAGTTCACCATATACTTCGCCACTTAGATGAGCAGCGTTAGCCTCGTCTGTGTCAACGTGCATAGCAAGAGCGAATTTTTCACTGACACGAATGATGACATCATCATAAATTAACGAACGATCATCACTTGTTACTTTAACTTTACAAACATCACGGTCCTTAACACCAAATTCTTCTGCATCTTTTGGTGTCATATGAATATGTCTTTTAGCGACGATTACACCATTTTCTAAAGTGACACTTCCTGCTGGACCTACTAAAGTGATTCCAGGCGTGCCTTCAATATCACCACTTAATCTAACTGGTACGTTATTCAAACCTAAAGTTCTAGCGTCTGTCAAAGAAATTTCAACCTGATTACGACTTCTTACAGGCCCTAAAATGCTCACTCCAGTAATAGTTTTCTTTGGTCCAACTAAATCAAGTCTTACATCGCTTGCAAATTGGCCAGGTTGCGAAAGCATCTTTTTAATACCTAATTCATCTTTACCAGTTAAAATTTTTAAAGTTTCCAATGTGACATGCACATGTCTTGCACTTGTTTCAACTAAAATATTTTTCATCGTTTTATATCTCCTTACATTCCTAATATTATAGAGATTAACAATATAAACTCAAATGTTTTAAATGAAGCATTTTAATTAATTAGTAGTTATATTTTCTTAAAATAGATGAACTGAAAAGAAATCTAAAAACTACATGATTGCAATATGTTAATCACATCGAGATAAGGTGAAAAACATCGATTTTTTCATTGAATAATTTTATCGTTCACTTTATAATAACTAACGCTGCACGAATGGCGGAACTGGTAGACGCGTACGTTTGAGGGGCGTATGGGGCAACCCGTGTGAGTTCAAGTCTCACTCCGTGCACCAAATTAGAAGAAAAAAAGTAGGCCTTATGGCCTACATTTTATTATCATCAACTGAATTTAAGTAACGTTTGATTGGTCCAAGCGCCTTTTTGATATTTCCTTCTTCAAAAGGAATTCTTAATCCAGCATGCTTCAATAAAGACTTGAATGGATACTTTCCACCCATACGACATAATTTCACATATTTTTTAAATGCTCGATCACGATTTAATGCGAAACGATGGAAAAATTCAAACGCTACTACTTGAGCTAAAGTATAATCGATGTAATAGAATGGCGAAGAATAAATATGACCTTGTCTCATCCAATAACCACCTTTAGCTAAGAATGGTTCATCTGAATAGTCTTTATAATATAAATATTTTTGTTCAATTTTATGCCAAAGAGCGCATCTTTCTTCATGATTCATCTCGGGATGAGCGTAAACTTCGTGTTGGAATTCATCAACACTCGCCCCATAAGGTAAAAACAAGACTGCATCAGCAAGATGAGAAAAACGATATTTATCAACTTGTTCGCCAAAGAAATCATCCATCCAAGGCCAAGAAATAAATTCCATGCTCATCGAATGAATTTCGCATGCTTCTAGAGTCGGACTGCGATAAGCAGGAACGTTAATACTAGCGGATTCATAACCTTGGAAAGCATGACCCATCTCGTGCGTTAAGGTAGCAACATCTTCTTTCGTTCCATTGAAATTAGCGAACACGAATGGTGATTTATATAACGGAAAATAAGTCATATAACCACCCATATCTTTGCCAGGCCTTGCTTCTAAATCCATCAAATGATGTTCGAGCATAAAATTGAAGAACTCGCCAGTGAGAGGAGACATTTCTTCATACATTTTTTTCGCTTTTAACACTAATTCATCTTTATTTCCAATTGGAGTTGCGTTTCCGTCTTTAAAAGTAAGACTATAATCATAAAATTTTGGATTTTTAACACCCACTCTTCTTAGTTGTCTTTTAAAAAGTTTTTCCGCATAAGGAACGACGTCGTGCACAATTTGATCACGGTATTCTTTTACATCTTTTGCGTCGTAATCTAAACGTCCAAGACGAAGATATCCAAGTTCGGTATAATCCTTAAAGCCTAATTTCTTAGCCATCTTATCTCTAACTTTCACTAATCTATCATAAATATCGGCAAGTGCAACTTCGTTCTCTTTATAAAAGCCATAATAAGCAGATGCGGCTTCCTTCCTAGTTTCACGATCTAAATCTTCCATATGTTTTGCGATGCCAGCAAGATTTAAAACTTCACCTCTAAAATTAATTTTTGCTCCAGCGATGATTTGGGAACGCTTCATCACTAAATCATTTTCTTCCACTAATTCTTCGATGATGGATGGATCAAAAGTTTTTAATCCAACTTCGACCATCTCAAAATAATATTCACCAAATTTATCTTTTAATTCCGGTAAGAATTTTGAATTCAAAAGTGCTTTTTCAAAACTATTTTGATAATTAGTGACCATCGGGGAAACTTTATTAACAATATCCATCAATTTTACTAAGGTGGGATCATCAGTTTTCAAAGTAAAGTTCACATTAATCGTGGTAAAATCTGTCATGAGACGATCAACGTAACGAAAATATGCTTTCACTACCTTAATTGCTTCTTCTTTTGTGGAAGCATGTTCAAGATTTTCTTTTAAGGTATTAAATTTCTTTTCAATCGTGCGAATATTAGGTTTTTTTAATGGAAATTGTTCAAATGTCAAATTCATATTCATAATTAACTCCTATCTAATCGTGTCCAACTTTTTAAAACGTATAAGTTTAAAAATGTAACGATAAAATATATTTTTGACCCAATAATTATAACCACTTACATCTAAATTATATGAAGACACTAAACGACGATATTCATCCTCACTTTTTAAATAAGATTCTTTAAAAGAAAGATAATTATTGTCGTCATAATATTTATCGAGTTGTTCAATATAAAAAACAAGATGTGCTTTAGCTTCACTTAGTGTTTTAATGTAGTCGTAACGTTTTGATGCATCGATATTCATTTCGTTTAAATCTTTTAAATCGTGCATCAATGAAGTAAAGTCATCCGGCAATTTCACTTTTTTAGAAATAAAATAATCTTCGATACTTTTAAGTAATGTATAACGAAGGTTGACTTGTAAACATATTGCTTTATATTTACTTTTCATCCTTTTTTTAAACGAAAGAACAAAGCAAAGAGTGATTAAAAAGCCAATTATGTATAGAGCGAAGAGTGATCCAATGACGGCAAGAGTGATTTGCCACCATGTTAATGCATTTAAGAATACGAGAGAATAAGTGTACATACCTTATACATTTTAGCATAGTTTGAGTAATATAAAACTACCTAAACTTGACTAAATTTGCACATTTTATAGTAAATGTGCTAAACTTAATAGCGAGGAAAAAACATGAGAAAAAAACCAATCGTCGCTATTCTTTACGACTTTGATAAGACTTTATGTCGTGAAGATATGCAAAATTTTACTTTCATTCCAAATTTAGGAATGACTCCTCAAGAATTTTGGGGAAAAACTGGCGAATTTTCGCGTAAAGAAAATGTCGAACGCATTCTTTCATACATGTATATGATGATTAAAGAATCGCGAGAAAAAGGCATTAAATTAACGAAAGAATATTTGAATAATCTGGGCAAAGAAATCAATTATTTTGACGGTGTAGTCACTTGGTTTAAAAGGATTAATGGCTATGGTAAATCAAAAGGTGTAAAAATAGAACATTACCTTGTATCAAGTGGAACGAAAGAAATTATCGATGGGACGATCATCGCTAAAGAATTTAAAGCAATTTATGGTTGCGAATTTTTATATGATGATAAAACCAAAGAACCTATTTGGCCAAAGATGGCTATTAACTACACGCAAAAAACTCAATACGTCTTCCGCGTTTCAAAAGGTGTTTTAAATGCTTATGAAGATGATAAAGTAAATGAAAAATCACAAGAAAGAAGAATTCCTTATCGAAATATCATCTATCTTGGTGATGGAATGACTGACATCCCGTGTATGGTTTTAGTCAAAGAAAATGGTGGGCGTTCTATTGCGGTTTATCCTAAAGGTAAAAAAGAACTCGTGCAAAAATTATTTAATGATGGACGAGTAAATTATATTTGCCAGGCCGACTACCGCAATGGTTCACAAATCGACCGCGTCATCAAACTTACAATCGACGCCATAAGCATGGCGGATGAAATGAGCCGCCGCGAAGCAAAACTTTCGCCTAAGGTAAAATAGAGCTATGAATTATGCGGTTCTACTTGCCGGCGGAAAAGGTGAAAGATTACATAACGAACTAGAAAAACCTTTGGTAAGTGTTTTAAATAGACCGCTTTTTTCTTACTCTCTTGATGTTTTTGAAAATGAAACATTAATCGATTACATCATCTTAGTTATCAATCCAGAAAAAGAAGAGTTTTATCGAAATTTCATTAACGAACACCACTACACAAAAATATTAGCGATTATTGAGGGTGGAAAAACAAGACACTCGTCTTCAAAAAATGCATTAAATTTTTTAAAAGATATAACAGCCGATGATGATTACATCATCTTTCATGACGTCGCACGTGCCTTACTTCACCAAGAAGATTTATCAAATTTTCTTTTAATATTAAAAGAACATAATGCTTTATGTATGGCTAGCCCTTTAAAAGATACAATCGTTCAAGCTGAACAAAACAATATTGAAACATATTTAAATCGAGATGTAATTAAAATAATTGAAACACCTCAAGCTTTTAAAGCTAAACTATTATTTGAATCTTATAAGAAAGCAAAAAACATCGATTATAGTGACAACACGAAAGTATTTTTAGATGCCGGTAATGAAATTGATTTAATATATTCAAAGCATTTGAACATCAAAATTACTACACCTAGCGATTTAGAATTATTTAAGGCTTACTTAGGAGGGTAAAATAATGGAGGTAGGGTCTTTAATTATTGGTAAAATCAATCGTATTGTTCAATATGGAGCGTTTCTCGAATTTGATGAAGGCTACCGCGGTCTCTTGCACATTTCCGAAATGTCAAAGAAATACATAAGAGATATTACTCGTTTCGCTCATGTGGGTGATGAAATTAAGGTCAAGATTTTAGAAGTTGATGAAGAGAATAAATTTCTTCATGTTTCTTTAAAACAAGTGCCTTTAAATGAAAAAATGCTTAAAAGAGAAGGAAAAATTGTCGAAATTAAGAAAAATCAAATAAAAAATGTGGACATTTCCAAACTTCAAGATAAACTTGATGAATGGGTAGATAATACCTTGGAGGAAAATGTCACTTATGATGAAGATAAATCTAACGCATAGTCAAATTGATTTAAACACATTAAATTTAGAAGAAAAAATCGCAGAAATTGATGCGATGATCACACAAAAAAGCGGAGCCGGAAATGATTATTTAGGCTGGGTTGATTACCCCTTACACGTCGATCAAGCTGAATTAAAACAAATTAAGGAAGACGCAAAGTATGTAAGAGAACATTTCGATACTTTAGTCGTCTGTGGAATTGGTGGCTCTTATTTAGGTGCAAGAGCAGTTTATGAAGCTTTAAAAGGCTTATATCCTGAAGATCCTTTCAAAATTATTTTCTTAGGTCAAACTTTTTCCGGCACTTACATCGAACAAGTTTTACGCGTTTTAAAAAGAAGAAAATTTGCCATTAACGTCATCTCTAAAAGTGGTACGACAACTGAAACTTCAATTGCTTTCCGTTTAGTAAAAAAACTTTTAGTCGAACAAATTGGCGAAGAAGAAGCTAAAAAAGCTATATTCATTACGACTGATAAAGAAAAAGGATTATTACGTCCACTTGCCAAAGAAGGCTACCGCACTTACACTTTGCCATCTGATATTGGTGGCCGTTATAGCGTTTTTACCCCAGTCGGTTTATTCCCTCTTGCCTGCGCTAATATCGACGTCGATTCATTCCTATTAGGAGCAAAGGAAGCAATGCAACTTTATGCAAATCCAAATTTAAAAGAAAATAATTGTTACCAATATGCCTTGACGCGTTATGCTATGAAAGAAAAACTTTCTAAACAAGTTGAATTATTCGTCACTTACGAACCACATTATCAAATGTTAAGTGAATGGCTTAAACAATTATTTGGTGAATCGGAAGGAAAAGAACATTTAGGTATCTATCCTGCAAGTTGTTGTTTCTCCACTGATTTACATTCTTTAGGTCAATTTATTCAAGAAGGTAATCCCTTATTATTTGAAACAATTATCTACGTTGATAAGCCACTTCACGATGTCACTATCGAAAAAGATATAAAAGATGAAGATCAATTAAATTACCTTGCAGGTAAAAATCTAGAATTTGTCAATGAAAAAGCTTTCTTAGGCACCCTTGACGCTCACGCTAATAGTGGTAACGTCCCTTGCATCGTCATCGAATTAGATAGTTTAGATGAAAGAAGCTTAGGTCACCTACTCTACTTCTTCATGCGTGCTTGTGCTATGGCTTGCTATTTACTCGATATCAATCCATTTAATCAACCGGGTGTAGAAGTCTATAAAAAGAACATGTTTAAACTCCTTGGAAAAAAGTAAGATATTTTTCTAAAAAATAGAGTTTGACGAAAGCCTGGCTAGGTGCTATTATTAACAAGCACGTGCACTGGGCTAACGGATGCTTAGCTCAGCTGGGAGAGCATCGCTTTTACACGGCGAGGGTCGGGAGTTCAATCCTCTCAGCATCCACCACATACTTGGAGGAATAGCGAAGTGGCCAAACGCGGCTGACTGTAAATCAGTTCCTTAGGGTTCGGTGGTTCAAATCCACCTTCCTCCACCATACCTCCTTTCTTGGGGTGTAGCCAAGAGGTAAGGCAACAGACTTTGACTCTGTCATTCGCTGGTTCGATCCCAGCCACCCCAGCCAGTGTACAAATCTCCCGTTAGCTCAGTCGGTAGAGCACTTGACTTTTAATCAAGGGGTCATAAGTTCGAATCTTATACGGGAGACCAAATGAACTTGCCCTGGTGGCGAAACTGGTAGACGCACAGGACTTAAAATCCTGGGGTAGCGATACCGTGTCGGTTCGATTCCGACCCAGGGCACCAGCTTCTTTTAAAAAATTTCCTTACTTAAGTAGGGATTTTTTTATAGATTATTATATAGTAAGAAGGGAAGGAATTTTCTATGCGTGGGACAAATATGCATCTATCATTTGGACTTACAAAGATTTTTGAGGATGCATCGTTTAATTTAGAAGATGATGATAAAGTTGGTCTCGTTGGCGTCAATGGAGCGGGTAAAACTACTTTCTTTCGTTTACTTTTGGGAGAGATTAGTCTCGATTCTGGTAGCCTTTCTTTTAATAAAAACAAAAGAGTGGGTTATCTTCCTCAAACGATTGAAATAGAAGAACAAAATGTATTAACTTATGATTATATTTTTGATGGAAGACCAATAAGAAAAATTAATGCGGAATTAGATGAAATTTATGAAAGATTAAAAATTGAAAGTGATAATAATAAACTTCTTAAAAGGATGGGTAAATTACAAGACCTTCTTGAATATTATGAAGTCTATCAAGCTGAAGATATTATGTTAGAACTTGTTATCAATATGCATATCGATTTAGATTTATTATCTAAACCTATCAAAAATCTATCTGGTGGTGAAAAATCAAAAGTTGCCTTCGCACGTGTCTTATTTTCTAATCCTGAAATATTATGCTTAGATGAACCTACAAATCACTTAGATCAACCTTCGAAAGAATTCGTCACAAATTATTTAAAAAATTATCACGGACAAGTCATTATCATCTCGCATGACATTAGCTTTTTAAATGCGATTGTTTCTAAAATAATGTACATCGATAAAGCAAATCACTCGATTAAAGTTTATAAAGGTAATTATGATGATTATGTTAGACAATATAATGAAGAAAAAAGATTAAAAGAACTTAATATTCGTAAACAAGAAAAAGAAATATCAGCCTTAGAAGCTTTCATTTTAAAAGCCAAGCAAGCAAGTCAAACAAATCATGCTTTAAAAAAGATGAAGCAAGATAGGGAAGCAAAATTAGCGAAGAAAAGAAGTGAACTCATCCAAAGAGAAAAAACTTATAAGAAAATGAAGATGCATATCGCTCCTAAAAATGAAGGAGGACTTGTCCCATTAGAGATTGAACATCTTAAATTTGGTTATGAAAATTCACCTCTACTTTACGATGATTTATCTTTCCGCATAAAAAGAAATGAAAGGTTTTTAATCGTAGGAGAAAATGGTGTTGGTAAATCAACTTTATTAAAGCTTATCATGGGCTTATTAACTCCCCTTGAAGGAAAAATTCGTTATAACCCTAAAACTGATATTGCCTATTACGCTCAAGAGTTAGAAAGTTTAGATTATGAAAAAACAATATATGAAAATGTTGATGATAAAAATTACAATGAATGGGAATTACGGGCAATTCTCGCTAATTTCTTATTTTCTGAAAACGATATTAATAAAAAAGTAAAAGTACTTTCGCCTGGTGAAAGAGCACGTGTTGCTTTATGTAAAATATTGCTACAAAAGGCTAATTTATTAATTTTAGATGAACCGACAAATCATCTTGATCCTGAAACTCAAATGATTATAGCTTTAAATTTTAAAATGTTTGAAGGAGCGATAATTTTAGTCTCACATAATCCAGCTTTCGTCTCGCAAATTGGCATCGATAGAATGCTCATTTTACCTTATGGACGCATCGATAATTATTCTGAAGAATTATTGGACTACTACTATTTCTTAAACACAAAAAACATTGAATAACTTTAGCGATATTTTTAAAATTTAAAGAGCTTGGGGCGTAGCCAAGCGGTAAGGCAGCGGACTCTGAATTCGCCACTCGCTGGTTCGAACCCAGCCGCCCCAGCCATTTTTTATAAATAGCATTAGGTGTATTAGTGTAATTTGTTATTAATACTTAAAATAAACAAACATTATTTTAGACATTTTATTTTAAAAATTAATAATTCAATATATTATAAAAAAGAGGTAAAAATTTATGTCTTATCAATTAAGTGAAAACACGATGAAAATCATCAAACTTGTCAACGAAGAAAAGAAGTCTTATACCAAAGAAGAAATTCAAGAGATGAGTTTCGGTCTTTCTTTTATTTACTTAGGTGTTCAATCAAAAAAGAATCTAAATGACGAAGAAAAAATGTTCAAGAAAAATTTAGAAGAAGCAATCAAAGAATTGAACGAACACGCAAAAGATGTCGATGTTGATTATTTCAACTACATGCTCGCTAAACTTTAAGATTTAAATACCAATTTTCAAATTTTTCATCCATCATCTTTTTTAATGTCCACTTATCTTCATCACTTATAAAAGATGCTTCTAAAGCATTACAAAGTAATAGATAAACTTCATTCTTATGCAATTTAAATGCTTTAATAATAGCCTTATATTCTTCATTCACATCCGTCATCGAAACGCACATGTTGTCGCTATTTAAAAAGAAATGCACACCTTTTAATAAGAAAAGACGAATAGGCAAGTCTTCGTAACGTAAGAAAGCCTTCGTTTGTAAATTACTTGTCGGACAAATTTCTAAGAAAATTTTATTTTCTTTTAATCTAATCATCGTCATATCATTATCTTTAGCCCTCACGCCATGGCCGATACGACTTGCTCCAAAATCTAAGGCTTGTTCAATCGACTCATAACCCGCTGATTCACCTGCATGAATTGTATAAGGCACATCTAATTTTTTAGCTTCTTTAAATAAAGAAGAAAACATTTCTGTAGGATATAAAGTTTCTGAACCAGCTAAATCAAATGCTGCTACGCCTCTACCTAAATATTTTTTGACAAGTCTTAGTGTTTCTAAATTTTCTTTTTCGTTTTTATCTCCCCTCATTGCGCATAGAATTAAATTTACTTTTATCTTCGCTTCTTTTAATCCTTCGATTGCGTCTTCCACTACTTGTTCTTGACTCATTCCTTTTGAGGTATGTAATTGAGGAGCGAATCTAATTTCAGCATAGATTAAGCCTAATTTAGAAAGTCTATCCGTCAATGATTTTACACTATATTTAAGTGATCCTTTCACCTGCATTAGACTAAGAGCTAAATCGAAACAACGCAAATAATCATCTAATGATTTAGCTTCTTTTGGACAATGAATTAACGATTCATAATTTAAAGGTAATTCAACTTGAGATAATTTAGCGAGATAAATAAAATCTTCTTTACTTAAAGAACCATCTAAATGTAAATGTAAATCGAACATATATTAAACCTTCTTTCTTTATCTTTATCATTTTAACATAAATTTATTTATCATTTATCTTGTATATTTATAACTTAATTTCTATAATTTCTAGCGTTATGGAAAATAAAGATATTATTTTACAAATCCAAAACGTGCTTGAAAAGATTCGCCCATTCATCAACCGTGATGGCGGTGATTTAGAATTCGTTAAGTTTGAAGACGGCTACGTCTACATCAAAATGCTCGGTGCTTGCGATGGCTGCGAGCTAATCGACATGACTATCTCAGATGGAATAGAAGCCATCTTAAAAGATGAAGTTGATGGTATTTTAGGCGTTAGACTTGATAAGCCTAATTCTTAATATCTAAAAAATTATTTGGAATATTAATTAATAAATAGCCACCACGATTGTAGACGTCCTTACGATTGTAGAGGAGTCTTTTTTTATCTTTTGTAAGTAAAGCTCCACCGGCTTCTTCTAAAATTATTTGGCCAGCACACGTATCCCATTCTTTCGTATTGGAACTAATTCTAAAAGAAACATCAGCTTTTCCACTAGCGATAAGACACATTTTAATACTGCTTCCGCAAGGTTTTACTTCTTTAATTAAAGAAGAATATTTTTCGATAAGTTTCTTTTCTTCTTCATTCGTATGGAAGACGCTAGTGAGACAAATAAGATTATCTTTTTTATTTTTGTTTGAATAAATTCTTTCTTCTTTACCTAAATTGTCTATGTGATAACTTCCATAATCTTTCATAGCGTAATATATTTCGTTTTTTGCAGGAATAACAATGACCCCTACAACTGGTTCATGTTTATACGCTAAAGCGATATTAATAGTAAATTCATCATCATGTGCGATGAAATCTTTCGTTCCGTCAATTGGATCGATAATGAAAACATAGTCATTATTTAATCTAGATAAATTATCTTGTGATTCCTCTGTTAAAAAAGCATACGTTGGAAAAAGAGTGGAAAGATGTTCTTTTAAAAATTTATCGACCGTTTTATCAGCTAGCGTCACTGGTGAATGATCGTCTTTAATTTCAACGTCAAGATGAGATTTATGATAAAAATCTAAAGCAAGTTTTTGTGCTTCTTTTCCTAATTTAAGCATCGCTTCTAATTCTTTTTTAAACATAATTAATTTCCTCCCATCAATTTATCAAGTTCATCGATAACTTTTGAAACTTCGTCTAAAGACGAAAGTCTACATCCAGATGCATGCAGATGGCCACCACCACCAAAAAGTGAAGCTACATCTCTTACATTCGCAACACTAGATCTAAGTTCGACGCGAACTGGGCTTCCGTCGACGAAGAAAGCAAAGATATCATGATTTTTAACATTTGATAATAAGTTGACCTTATTCGCTACTTCGCCCTGACTTACTTCTAATTTATCTAGTTCTTCTTTTGAAATGACAAAATATAAAACACCTTTCTTAGAAATTTGATAACGCGATAAAATGTAACCTTTTAAAAGTAGATCTTTTTCTTCTTGTTGATAAAGTAACTTATACATTTTTTCATAATCGATATCAAAATGCATAAGATAACCTGCGACAAGAAATGTTCGATTATCTATTGGAGAATATAAGAAACGATTAGAATCAGTCACTAAGCCTAAATAAAGTGCATTCGCACATTTTTTAGATAAAGTTAAATTATGTTTAAAAGCTAAAAAAGCAATTAGACCAGCGCAACTAATAAAGGTAGTGTCTACCAAACTATTATTATCATCTAATTTTTCATCAGGAATATGATGATCGATAATAAATATTTCTTTACATAATGTAATGCGTTTATCTTCTACTCTTCTTAAATTAGAGACGTCAACCATAATAGCGAAAGCATTTTGAAAATAATCATCACTAGCATCATCTAATTTTCCCAAGTCATCGAAAAAAAGAGGCAAGCCCGAAGAAAAGGCTTTAACCTCTTTATTAGGAAATTTTTTCTTTAAAATTTCTTTTAGTCCAATAAGGCTTCCATAACAGTCACCATCAGGACTTACATGACCAAAAAGAGCAATTTTATCGTAAGAAGTTAATCTGGAAAGCAAGCTATCAAATTTATCTACTAAATTAGTCGATGTCATCTTCTTTTTCACTATCTTCTTCGCTTAAATTTTCATCTTCATTTTCGTCGTCATTAGATTCAATTGGCGAAGGATTTTCATCATCTTCAAAAGCAGCATTAGCTTCTTCTTCAAGTTCAGAATAGACACTATTCATGTCGAGTTTAATTTTATCGAATGTCTGATTTTCGCGCAAATCCCACGTATTATCACCTAAAGAAACAAATCTTGGATCGATGATTAAGTTCGTATAGAAACGCGAAACTTTATCAATCTTATCATCTTCATTAAATTCTTTAATTTCAGAAACTTTATCCCAAAGTTCTTTGAAGGTAAAGATGTGGCCCTCTTCTTTGATAAGTTCGTAAGCGATATCTAATTGTGACATTGTTTTATCCATATATTAATTCCTCCAATATAGATTACATTTGTGTCGGAGCATCTACTCCAATTAAAGTTAATGCACGCTTCATCGTAATTCTTGCAGCGTCCGCTAAAGCGAGACGATTTTTCGTCACGTCGATATCATCTTTATTGATGATACGACATTCAGTATAAAAGACATGGATGAGCTGTGCAAGCTTTTGTGCATAAAGACAAATCTTATTCGCACTTAAAGAAGTAGCCGCATCTGCGATTACATCTTCGAATTCATTAAGTTTTTTAATAAGCTCAAGTTCAGCTTCTTCTTTATAATATAAAGAATTTATATCATAAGTTAAATCTTCGGTTTGTTTTAAAACACTACAAAGTCTAGCATGTGCATAGCTTGCATAATAAAGCGGGTTCGTATTATTTTGTGCAGTCATGACACTTAAATCCAAGTCTAAATGTGAAGACTGAGCTCTAGAAACGAAGAAATATCTACACGCATCCACTCCCACTTCTTCGATAAGCGATCTAAGGGTATTGGCCACTCCTTCACGCTTAGATAATTTGACTTCTTTTCCATCTTTTAAAATTCTCACCATTTGAATTAAGTCGATAGTGAGACGACTTTCATCGTAACCAAGCAAATGTAAAGCACTTTTCATACGGTGAATATAACCATGATGGTCTGCTCCAAATAAATCAATCAAATAATCAAATCCGCGTTCAAATTTATTGACGTGATAGGCAATATCAGGAAGTAAATATGTATATTCCCCATTTGATTTGATGATGACACGATCTTTTTCATCGTAAACTAAACTTGTTTTTAAAAGCAAAGCATTATCGTCTTTATAAGAATATGGTTCTAATTTTTTTATAACTTCTTCTACTAAGCCTGAATCACGAATGGCTTTTTCGGAAGTAAAAATATCAAATTCAACTCTGAACATTTTTAAATCATGTTTTATCTTATCAAGTTCTAATTCGATGCCGCGTTTTATAAAAATATTTAACGTTTCTTCATCTTCTTTTAAGTAAGTATCACCAACTTCTTCTTTTAGAAGGTTAGCGATGTCTATAACGTCTTGGCCAAAATAACCATCTTCTGGCATGGGAAGATTTTTTCCAAAAAGAGCAAAGTAGCGAGTTCTTAAAGATTCCCCTAAATGTTTTACTTGCGCACCACCGTCGTTAACGTAATATTCTTTTTTAACATCGTAACCTGCCGCAGTTAAAATACGGGCTAAAGAATCTCCAATAGCGGCTCCTCGTGCGTGGCCTAAATGAATATCACCTGTCGGATTGATAGAAGCAAATTCTAAACAAATTTTACGATTTTTCTTAGGAAGATTACCATATTGTTCTTGGCTAGTAAGAATATGCTTAACGACATTAGAAAAATTATCTTCTTCAAAAAAGAAATTTAAAAAACCAGGTTTAGCAATTTCAATTTTTCTTAAGTTGCTTAAATCGATATTACTTACGATATCATTTGCGATATCCATCGGATTTTTTTTAAAAATTTTCGCCAGCTTAAGAGCGACGTTGCTAGCTAAATCACCATGTTCGGGATTAGAAGTTTTTAAAATATCAAAATTACATTCTGAAGTTGAAACATTAAGTTTCGTTAAAGCGTCATTTATTTTACTTCTGATAATTTCTTCGTTTTTCATAATGCCTCAATTCTAATGTGATAATCCTCACTTTGTGGATTATCATTATCGTATAGACTGAATTTGATATCAAGTAAATAATTATTACGATCAAAATAAGTTGTTTTTGCTTTGAACATCAAACTAATTTTATCATCGCTAACAATTTGACAATCGGTGATGAAATTATAACGAAGATAATAAGTAGAATTAAGCTTGGAAGTATAAGATTTTAAAACAACTTCGTCATTACCTAACTGCACATATATTTCAAATGTCTTTTTATCCTCATCTATGCCAGTTAAGATGAAAGAATTTTTTTCGCTATTAAAAAAAGATAAAAACATGCGGTAGGTTTTTTCTTCTATTTCCCCATCTCTATATTTGATAGTTCTTATAAAATTCGCGAGATTTTTTTTCATATATTTATTTTTTTTCTTAACATGATAACACTAATGCAAGCAATAGCGTTTTCATCTTTAAATGCCCCGAGGTGTTCATTCGTACCTGCTTTAATAGAAACGTTATTAACACTCGTGTGAAGTAAAGATGCAACGCTTTCACGCATCGAAAGGATGTAAGGTTGAAGTTTAGGCTTTTCTAAAATTAAGGAAATATCGACATTGTTAACTTCATAACCCATAAAGTCACAAACACCATAAATTGCCGATAAAATAGTTTTAGAATCTAAATTTTCTGTCCATGTTAGACTATCAGGGAATATTTTGCCTAAATCCCCTAATGTAAGCGCACCAATAAGAGACTCGCTTACGCTATGAAGCAAGACGTCTGCATCGCTATGACCATCTAAACCAAGTTCAAAAGGAATTTCAACTCCACCTAAAATAAGAGGACGATGTTTAACGAGCGGATGAATATCATGGCTCACACCAATACGATAATTATCTTGATAAATTTTGCCTTCCATAATTTTGTTTAGACATTAAAACGAATGTAGACAATGTCTCCATCTTGCATTTTATAGTCTCTTCCCTCCATTCTTAATTTACCAGCTTCTTTAACCTTTTGTTCATCTTTATAAACGAGCATATCATTATAATGATAGACTTCAGCTTTAATAAAACCTTTCTGCAAATCTGTATGTATGAGACCAGCGCATTCTTCTGCACTCATTCCATCTTTAAAAGTCCAAGCACGACACTCATCTTTTCCTACAGTGAAAAAGGTTTTTAAACCTAAAGTGTCATAAGTTAATTTTATTAGAGCATCTAAACCAGACGATTTTAAATTTAAATCTTTAAGAAATTCATCTCTTTCTTCTTTAGGAAGATAAGCTAAATCCTTTTCAAGTTCGCAGCTAATCGCAATAGCGTGTTCTTTATGTGAAGAGGCATAGTTTTTAACTTTTTGATAAAGATCATCACTTTCGATATCGCTTAAAGATTCCGCTCCGACATTTGCGACATAAATATGAGGCATGATCGTAAGTAAATTTAAAGTCTTTTTAATAGAATTAAATTCTTCTTCATTCCAATCTAAATATCTTGCTGGAATTGCTTTTTCTAAATTTTCTTTAAGCTTATTTAAAATTTCCATTTCAAAAATAGCTTCTTTATCTTTATTAATCCGTGCTTTAGGCGCTACTTTTTCTATACGTCTAGTCACGCTTTCTAAATCAGCAAGACAAAGTTCAAGATTAATCGTTTCTATATCTCGAATAGGATCGACACTTTCTTCGACGTGAATAATACTTGAATCTTTAAAAGCGCGAACAACTTCAACGATTAGATCGCATTCTCTAATATGAGATAAAAATTTATTACCTAACCCTTCTCCTTTTGAAGCACCTCTTACTAATCCAGCGATATCAAAATATTCTACTTGTGCATAGACAGTTCTA
>CASFRI010000025.1 GCA_949297055.1 uncultured bacterium
TACATTTTAAAAGTAAATGATATTGTTTTAATTTACGGAAACGATGAAAAATTGAAATCTTTTCTTAAAAAAGATGAAGTAAATGAAGCAAAGCCTTTACCTTTTCCTATCATTTATGAAGATGAAAATTTACTTGTTATTAATAAGCCGCAAGGAATTCTTTCTCAAGGCGATAAAAGCGGTGAATTATCTTTGATCGAATATGTAAAAAATTATTTTGCTTATAAAAAAGAAGAAACAAAAGTTTATCCTTTACATCGTTTGGATCGTAACACTAGTGGTGTTATTGCTATCGCTAAAAATTATCGTACTTCACAAGTTTTGTCAAACTTGATACAAAATCATCAAAACGTAGAGAAGAAATATCTTGCCTTAGTGGTAGGAAAAATAAATTCATCTGGTGAAATTAGTAAAAATTTAAAGAAAGACGAAAAAAATAATTTTGTTAGAGTTGATGAAGAAGGTAAAGCCTCTAAAACGCTTTATGAAGTTGAAGAAATATTTGATGAAGTAACTTTATTATCTTTAACTTTGTTAAGTGGTAGAGGCCATCAATTAAGAGTGCATCTTGCTTCGATTAATCATCCTATTGTCATGGACGAAAAATATGGAAATTTTGCTTTTAATAAAGCGTTCGCTAATAAATATAAACTTCGTCATATTTTCTTACACGCAAAAACTTTATGTTTTAAAAATATTAAAGATGAGCATTTAACTTATTTAAATGGTAAAATATTCTTTGCACCTTTATGGAAAGTGGAAGAAGATATCATAAATATTCTTCGAGGAGAAAAATATGGAACAATATCAAATTAATGTGAAAAGATGGCTAGATTCTAATTTAGTAGATGAAGATTTAAAATCTGAAATTAGAGCCATGGATGAAAAGCAATTAGAAGATGCTTTTTATAAAGATATTGAATTTGGCACGGCTGGAATGCGTGGTATTATGGGGCCGGGCACGAATAGATTTAATATTTTTACGTTAAGAAAGGCTAATATTGGCTTTGCTAAATATTTATTAACGTATGTTAAAGATGCAAAAGCAAGAGGTGTCGTCATCGCACACGATAACCGTTTAGACGCTATTAAATTTCAATCTTTATGCGCGGATGTTTTAAGAGATTTCGGTATTAAAGTTTACGTTTTTGATTCATTAAGGCCAACACCTGAATTATCTTTTGCTGTTCGCGAATTAAAAACTGCTGGCGGTATTATGATTACTGCTTCTCATAATCCAAAAGAATATAATGGCTACAAAATTTATGATGAACAAGGTGCACAACTTGTGCCGCATAAGATCGCTCCTTTAATCGATATAATTGCTAACTTAGATGATGAAATTAATTTAACTTATGAAAAGGATGAAGTAAGAGGCGCACTAATTACTTTAGATGAAAGTATCGATAATAAATATGTCAATCTAGTGAAATCTATTGGATTAAATAAAAATTTAGATAAATCTAATTATAAAATTGTTTTTACTCCTCAACATGGTGCATCTTACGTTAATGCGATGCGCGTTTTTAAAGAATTAGGTTATGAAATTTATCCTGTTTTGTCACAATGTGATCCTGATCCTTATTTCAAAGGAACAATTACTCCTAATCCAGAAGATCCACGTGCTTATGAAGAAGCAATTAAATTAGCGAAAAAAGAGAAAGCACAACTTATCGTTACGACCGACCCTGATGGCGATCGATGCGGTCTTGGTTTTTTGACAAAAGAAGGCGAATATAAATTATTAACCGGAAATCAAAGTGCCGCAATTTTGCTTGATTACATTTTAAAAGTAAGACAAGAAAAAGGTTTGCTTTCTAAAAATGGAGTCGTCTATAACACAATTGTTACTTCACCTTTCGGTAACGATATTGCTAAATCTTATGGGGTAAAGGTTGAATCATTTTTAACTGGTTTTAAATTTATTGGGGAGCAAATTCATCATTACGAAGTGAATGATGGACCACATTTCGAATTTGGCTATGAAGAAAGTTACGGTTGTTTAATTAAAGATTTTGTCCGTGATAAAGACGCGACACAAGCCATCGTCATGTATGCCGAAATGGCTTTATATTATTATCGTCATGGGTTAGATTTAGATGATGTTTATCTTGCTTTAGAGCAAAGACATGGTTTCCATGAAGATGAAGTTTATTCACTAGCGTTCGAAGGAGTGGAAGGGGCTAATAAATTAAAAGCCTTGCTTTCAAATTTAAGAACCTCACCTATTACTTATCTATTCGATAGCGAAGTTATAAGAAGTGAAGATTATGGTCTAAGCATCGCAAAAGAAGGGAATAAAGAATTTACGTTAACTTTACCTAAATCTGATGTTTTTAGACTATTCTTAAGAAATGGAGATATCGTCGCTATTCGTCCAAGCGGAACCGAACCTAAATGTAAATTTTATATTATGGCTTACGCAAAAGATGATAAAGTGCAAGGCAGAGCAAAGAAATTATATGAAGCTTTGCTAACTTTACTTAATTTAAAATAAGTTCAATTCTTCTAATTTTAAAAGTGTTTGATAAACGCCTTCGTGATTACAATCTGCAAGAGCGTATTTAATATGTTTAGTTTCTTCTTTAGATAAGGAAGTATTAGGCATGATGAATCCAAATTTCGCTAATTTGAGCATACTTAAATCATTATCGCCATCGCCGAATGCGATGAGATGACTTTTATTAAGATGATAATATTTTAAAATATGTTTTAAGGCGTGGCCTTTAGAAACTCTAATATCAAAAACTTCATCGAATGGTAAAAAAGACCA
>CASFRI010000026.1 GCA_949297055.1 uncultured bacterium
AATAGACTGGATGGCAATTAGAAATTGTCACTCCTCCATGCGTAGCCCATCTTGTATGAGCGATACCGACACTTGGAGTTTTTTCAAAAGTTAAAGGAACTTGTTTATCTAAGTTATCGACGACCCCGACGCTTCTTTCAAATAAGAAATAAGAGCCATTCGTCACAAATAAACCACATGAATCGTAACCACGATATTCAAGCTTTCTTAAGCCATTTAATAAATAACTACGAAAATCTAAGGCGCCACAGGCACCAACTATACCGCACATAATTAATATTATTCCTCGCTTTCAATTATTTGATAAATACTCTTAGTAATCTTTTCACAAAGCTCTAAAGTTTTTGCCTCACACATGATACGAATAAGAGGTTCAGTTCCGCTTTTTCGGACAAAAATTCTTCCTTCACCATTTAATAAATTTTCATTTTCTTTAATGAACAAGATTACTTTTTCCTTTTCTAAAACATTTGAATCTTTGTTTTTAAGTCGATAATTTAGCATTAACTGAGGATAAATAGTAATTCCTTTTAAGATTTCATCGAAACTATTTCCTAATCTAACATATTCATTAAGCAAAGCCACCATAGTGAGAAAACCATCACCAGTTTCAAGCTTATCGTATTGGATAATATGCCCAGATTGTTCTCCACCTAAAATATAACCATGTTCTTTTAGACTTCTTTGGACGTATTTATCACCAACATCAGTGATGATGACTTTGATATTTTCTTCATCTAAAGCTTTTAATAAGCCAATATTAGACATCTTCGTTACAACAATGGCATTCCCACTTAATTTATTTTGAGATTTTAAAGCTTTCGCTAAGATGAATAAAATCTTATCACCATCGATAATTTCACCATTATGATTAATGCACATTAATCTATCTGCATCACCGTCAAATGCAAAGCCAAGGTCATAATGACCTTCTTTCATTTTAGAAATGATACCTTCCAAATGAGTGCTTCCTGCATTTAAATTAATATTTTTGCCATCAGGTTTATCATTGAAGAATGTAACATTGGCCTTTAAAGAAGAAAAAAGTTTTGGCGCAATAGCCGTAGCGGAGCCGTTTGCAAGATCGAGAAGTAAATTTAGACCTTCTAAATCGGAGTTTAAATAAGATTTCAAAAAATCGATATATTCATCTTTAACATTCGTGGATGGAACAAGCTTTCCAGCATGAGAAAATTTCTTAATTTCTAAATCGTCATTTTCTTTTTCGATATAACGCTCAATTTCCACTTCTAAATCTTCACTAATCTTAGAACCAGTGTTTGAGAAAACTTTGATTCCATTATCGGTGTAAGGATTATGGGAAGCCGAAATCATAATACCATAGGTATATTTTCTTTTATTTATCAAATAAGAAACACTAGGTGTGGTCGTCACACCTAAATCGTAAACATTGGAACCTGATTTAGTAATCCCTTCCACTAAAGCACTTAAAAGTAACGAACCACTAAATCTAGTATCTCTACCTATGACGATGTAATTTCTTTTTCCTGATTGATTAAAACCAATATAACGGCCTAGGCGATAAGCCATCTCACGAGTTAAGCCTTCGCCATATTTTCCTCTAATACCATCCGTGCCAAATAAATGTGGTTTAATTTCACTACATTTCTTCATTGTTTTCTTCCTCTTCATCTCGCATATAATTTTCAAAGACACGGAGGAAGTTATCGAGTTGTACGGATTCGAGTTCGCCTCCATAAGCGATGGAAATACGGCCTGTTTCTTCGCTTACGACGACGGTAACAGCGTCAGATATTTCACTAATGCCAATCGCGGCACGATGTCTAGAACCATATTTTCCAGTAAGCGGTTTAGTCGTTGGAGTAAAATAGACACTAGCAGCGACAATTTTGTCCCCATGGATGACGACCGCACCATCATGTAAACGCGTACCAGGATAGAAGATGGTGACAAGTAATTCCATCGTCACTGGAGCTTCTACTACTGTTCCACTACGCATTACATCGCTTAAGGGTGTATGTCTTTCAAAAGTGATGAGTGCACCAATTTTATGCTTAGATAAAAATTGAACAGCGTCATCGACTGTTTTATAAAGAGCTTCACGATCAAAAATTCTTTCTACTTTATTTCTTCTTCCAACGTTTAAAAGACGTTTGCCTTTAAGCGGATTAGCGAGATAACTTCTTAAAGTAGAAATGTTAATTGTAAAAAATAAAATTAACCCAGCAGCAAATAAGACGAAACAAACGATCGTCAAAATATCCATGTTGAAGATGAAACTTAACACGGTAAGGCCCGCTAGAGAACAAGAATAAATATAGACCGGGACACGTTTTATGAATTTAAAGATGACGAAAAGGAAAAAACCAAATATGGCAATGAGAATAATTAAAGTTAATACATTTTGCCAAATCGTAAAATCTTTGATGACGCTTCCCGGCATAACATTAATTCCTTTCTACAATTAACGAATCCAACGATGAGCAAATCTTGAGGCCGCGGCCGCCGCAATCGCACCGACGATATCGTCGATGAAAGTATTACAATGACCTTCCTTCTTGCCTTCTTTGTTCAGTTTGTCAATTATTTTATATTTCTTTTTGTCAATGTAACCGAAATTGGTAAGTGCGATAGATCCATACAAATTACAAATACCATAGGCTAAAACTTCATCGACGCCATATAAACCTTCATCGCGGTCCAATAATTCTTCTAATTCCTTATCGTGAAATGATTTAGATTCGACGAGTCGGTCAAGTTCAATCGCGGTCATAATAGCAAATTGCACTTCTCTTTTTTCGATGACGCTGACGACAGATTCACGAAGTTCTTCCATCTTCAAATCCAGATGATAATCCGCTTGTAGATATCTTGCGCATTCGGCAATATCATCGATACTAACTCCACGCATTTCCAATAAGTCGATACATTTTCTTAAATAGTCAGCCATAATTTCTACCATATCGATTATAGCAAACATAGTTTGTAAGTAAAAGTTAGATTTTTTTAACCGCGATTGATTAAGGCTATTTATCCGTTAAAAGCCCGTTATTTTCCAAAATATTTTTTTAACAAAATGAGAATATATCATTAAATAGCGATTTTCTAAGAAATTATATTCTTATATCTATAAAGTCTAAAAAAATGTAGTTTTCATAGTCGACAAAAAATACTTATAAGGTATAATATAGGCAGTCAATCAAAGGAGTTTAGATATGAAAGTTTACATTACTTCCGATGATAATGCTGGCATCACACCCGAGGAAGCAAAAAAGCTCAATATTACTATCATCCCAATGCCAATCATCATCGATGGCTCGCCTTATTATCAACACAAAACATTAACGGACAAAACATTTTATGAAAAACTAATGAGCGGTTCAAATATTTCTACTTCTCAGCCCTTACCGCAAGATTTAGTAACCATTTGGGACAATAAATTAAAAGAATATGATCAAATTGTTCATATTCCTATGTCTAGCGGTCTATCTAATTCTTGTCAAATGGCGAAGATGCTCGCAGAAACTCCTCCCTACCTAGGAAAGGTTTTCGTTGTCGATAATCATCGTATTTCCGTCACTTTAAAAAGTTCAGTCTATGACGCAATTACGCTTGCTAAACTTGGTAAAAGTGGAAAAGAAATAAAAGAAATGCTAGAAAAAGATGGCTTCAATTCTGAAATTTATATTATGGTCGACACTTTAAAATATCTTAAAAAAGGAGGTCGTGTTACTCCTGCCGCTGCTGCTTTTGCAGGAGCGTTAAATATCAAACCAATCTTAAAAATTGAAGGCGAAAAACTCGATGCTTTCAAAAAAGTAATTGGAACCAAAAAAGCAAAACTTGCGATGATAGAAGCTATCGAACATAACTTAGAAACTAATTTTAAAAATATTCCACGTGAAGAACTTTGCTTAGCTATGGCTTATACATATGATGAAGAGGAAGCTAACATCTTTAAAAAACAAGTTTTAGAACATTTCGGTCTAAAAGATCTTATGATGAATCCGCTTTCTTTATCGGTTGCGACGCATATCGGCCCTGGAGCACTTGCGATTACAATCACTCACGTCTATGATAAAAATTTATCTTTAGATAATTATCAAAAATAACATTAAAAGAGCGACTGACTCGCTCTTTTTTTGTCTTCAAATAAAGGAGAAAAGTTATGAAAAAGAAAAATAAAGAACTAAAAGGCCTTCGTCTATTTTATTTTGTGATGAAAC
>CASFRI010000027.1 GCA_949297055.1 uncultured bacterium
ATCGTCATGAACGATGGCGTAATTGACGCGATTGGAACGCATGAAGAACTTTTGAAAAATAATAAAATTTATCAAGAATGTTACATTTCTCAAACGAAGAAAGGAGCGCTTGCATGAAGAAAAATACTTTAAAATTTTCTAATGACCGTCAAAGCGGTGGCATGAAGATGCTCTTTCGTTTAGTGAAAGATATGTTTAAAACCTATCCTTGGCAATATAGTATCGTCTTACTTCTTTTGGTATTTGTAACCGTAGCAGGTATTGCAAATAGTGTCATCATGAATTTTTTAGTGTCCGCAATTACGGAACCTTTTGAAGACGGAACGATCACTTGGGATCAAGCTTTCACTAATTTAGCGATTTTAACGACTATTCAAGCTAGCGTCTATGCAGTAGGTGTCACAAGTGTTTTCTTCTACCAAAGAATTATTGCAATCGTCGGTCAAAAAGTTATCAACGATTTTAGAATTCGTATGTTCTCTAACATGGAAGATTTACCAATCGCATATTTCGATACGCATAAGCACGGACAGATTATGTCAACTTATACCAACGATTGCGATACTTTATATCAACTTGCTTCGCAAACCTTACCGCAAGTGGTGATGAATATTCCAACTATAATAGTCTTATTCTTCCTTATGATTTGGTATTCAATTTATCTAGGAATAGTCGTCATCTTATTTAGTATTATCATGATTTTAATTACTCGTAAATTTGGTAAGATTTCCTCTAAATGTTTCCTCGAACAACAAATTAATTTAGCTAGACTCGAAGGTTATACGGAAGAAATGATGGCTGGCCAAAAAGTCGTTAAAGTATTTTGCCATGAAGACGAAGTAATTAAAGGTTTTGATGAAGTGAATGAAACATTCTTTAAATATGGCGAAAAAGGTAATATTTATACGAATGCTTTAATGCCTGCTTTAGGTAATTTAGGCAATTTACTTTATATTGCTTTAGCAATTGTTGGTGGTGTTTTCATTGCTTTTAAAGTGCCTAATCTAACATTAACTGGTATTAGTGCGACATCGATCGATATTGCCGCCATCGTTTCATTCTTAATTATGTCTCGCCGTTTTACCGGAACGATTTCTCAAATTTCATCACAATTTAATAATATCGTCTTAGGTATTGCTGGTTTAACGCGAATTTACAATTTAATTGATGAGCCAAAAGAAGTTGATAATGGTTACGTCACATTAGTGAACTGCAAATATGATGAAAATAATAATATCGTCGAATGTAAAGAAAGAACTGGTCATTGGGCGTGGAAACACCCGCACGGTGATGGCACTTTAACTTATACTCCCTTAGAAGGTGACATCGTTTTAAATCACGTCGATTTTGGTTATAATCCAAACCATCTAGTCCTTCATGATATAAGCGTTTACGCTTATGCTGGTCAAAAAATTGCTTTCGTTGGCGCAACTGGGGCAGGAAAAACAACTATTACGAACTTAATTAATCGTTTCTACGATATCGACGATGGTAAGATTCGTTACGATGGTATAAATATTAACAAAATTAAAAAAGACGATTTAAGACATTCTTTAGCTATCGTCTTACAAGATACGAACTTATTTAGCGGAACGATTTTAGATAATATTCGTTATGGTAAACTCGATGCGAGCGATGAAGAATGTATCGAAGCGGCTAAACTTGCGAATGCACATGATTTTATCATGCGTTTACCGCAAGGTTATAATACTCAACTTATCGCCGACGGGGCGAATTTATCGCAAGGTCAAAGACAACTTTTAAGTATCGCTCGAGCGGCAGTAGCAAATCCGCCTGTCCTAATTTTAGATGAAGCGACTTCGAGCATCGATACGCGTACGGAAGCTTTAGTGCAAAGTGGTATGGATGCTTTGATGAAAGGTAGAACCGTCTTTGTCATCGCTCATAGATTATCGACGATTCGCAATAGTGATGCGATTATGGTTTTAGATCATGGGCGCATTATCGAAAGAGGTAATCACGAAGAACTTTTAGCGAAAAAAGGCGTTTATTATCAACTTTATACTGGTAGTCTAGAATTATCCTAATATTATAAAAATATTGTTAAACTTTCACTCTTTTTGTTATCCTAACATTAGGAGGGTAAGTTTATGCATTCAAATATTATTACAATATTTAGTCTATTAAGTGTTTTAATTTCTAATCCAACAAATAATATTATAAGAAATTCTTATATTCCTAGTGAGCCAACTAATCCTGGAAATCAAGAACCTTCGTTTGAAGAACAATGTGAACTTTATGAAATAGATATCGAAGGCGATTGGGTAACTTACTATTCAAGCAATGCCTTTGTTGAATATTCTGATCAATTTGTTGATGTGAATGAAATTCAGTATAGAACTGACCTTCAGCATGTTGTCTTATGGCAGGAATATACTCATCACTATATGTACTTATGTAGAATTGTCGTCAATCCAATTTGGAAAACTCGAAACTGGGGTTTTTTAGGAATTGGCTCAAGTTGGGACAATTGGTATTTTAGAAGTATAAAAGTCTCAATGGATTTACCCGACATCTTTATTCTTGGCGATTGGGCACCAAAAAACGAGCCTGATACAATAACGACAATTTATTTAGAAACCGAAAACGGGGATGTTACTGCAGGATATTCTCATAATATTGGCTTAGATGTCATTTCTAGAACTAATGTCGCCACGAATCATTTTGAAACAGAATTTTATTATCCTTTTAACGATAACTATTCTCACTATAGTGTTATATTTTACACTATGTTTAATTTTTACTTAGATACGGATGATTATTACTTAAGAAAAATAGATTTTCCTACGCCTCAATTCGAAACCATTTATTATGGCAATGATTATTTTAAGAATCACACTAGAATTTTCACTTCTCGTCCTTTTACAGGAAGTCCAAATATTGATATACCATCTACTTAATTTAAATAGCAAAATACTATGAATATAATTTTAAAACATATTTCAAAATCATTTGATGTTAGAAAGAAAAGTAATACTTCAATAGATGTATTAAAAGCTATTAATTGCTCTTTTGAAAGCGGAAAAATATATTTTATTCATGGTGCTTCTGGTAGTGGCAAGTCAACTTTATTAAGTATTATTGGATTACTTGATAAGCCTAGTGAAGGAGAAATTCTTTTTGATGGTAAGGCAGTTGAAGATAGTCAAAAATTTATTGATGAACATATATCTTTTGTATTCCAAGAATACAATCTTTTTGAAAACTTAACTGTTTATGAAAATTTTCGTTTAT
Organism: uncultured bacterium; assembly: GCA_949297055.1. GTDB lineage: Bacteria > Bacillota_I > Bacilli_A > RFN20 > CAG-826 > CALVUG01. The sequence goes on from CASFRI010000027.1 coordinate 3,256, forward strand.
ATTTAAGCGATGAAAAAGAATTAGAAGAATTATTATCTAAATTTAACTTAAAAATATCTACAAAAACTAAGGTTAAATATCTTTCGGGTGGCGAAAGGCAAAGACTTTCAATCTTGAGAAGTTATGTCAAAGGTGGCGATATCTTTTTGCTCGATGAGCCGACCGGAAACTTAGATTCTTCCAATTCTAAAGCGGTGATGGATTTGGTTAAATCTGTTAATAAAGATCGTGTCATTATTGTTGTATCTCACGATTTAGAAATCGCTAGTGGATATGCTGATGTCATTTTTGAAATTAAAGATGGCCGATTATCAAAGCCAAACGAAAATATACGTTCTTTAACTTTGAATTTTAAAAGTGAAGGAAAAAAAGCCCTTACACCTTTAATTATGCGGGTCATAACAAATAAGAATCTTTCCTTAATTATTGGTGGCACGATTTATGAACTAAATCTAGACAATTATTTATCTATTCTTGATAAATTATATGATGAACATAAAAACGAATGTGTCGAAATAGATATTTATCGAGAAAAAAGTGAAACAAAACATATTGATTTGCCAAAAAAAGAAAATAATCAAGCAGCATTTTACACTAATTATTCACGTAGAAACATTATGAGTAAAGTTGGTAGAACTTTAGGCTCTATGATTACATTAGTGTTTGCATTTACTTTGCTTTTTGCTATGTTTAATTTCATTTTTTATGATGTTGGTGTCTACATAAATAATAATTTTAATGAATTAAACATTTTTCTTTCATACGGAGTTTTACAAGAAAATGAAAGAAATTATTATGAAGGTGCTATTCTTCACGACTTATTGAGCGAAGATAAAAATTATTATGCTGAAGTTGCGGAAATACAAGTTCAGAATGCAAGTATAATCCAATATGATATGAAAGTTTTAATTACACAAAAGGATGAAATAGTCTACGACGGGATCAACTACCAAATTCCTGAAAATGAGTTATTGATTTTTAATAATGTTAGTAATTTGTGCGGAAGTGAAATAAATATCCCTAGTTTACTTTCAGATGATTTTTTCACTTTAACTATCGCAAAGGAGACAATTAAAGCTAATAATACCAGATTAGATTATGAGCGTCCTACAATCTTTTCCTTTTTATCAAGTGATTATTATTTTTCTTTATATGGTAGTGATTTGTCTCAATATATTTTTGATTGCGAAACGCCTCAAAAAATTGGCGATAAATCATTAACTGTTCCTAATGGACAAAGGTTTAAAATGTACTCTAATGAAGAATTAAAAGCAGGCGATAATATTTCTTCTTCAAATGAAATCATTGTGAGTCAGAGATTTATTGATTATTACCTTTTAGATGAAGAAGATGTTATTGGAAAAACATTTAATATTGCACCACTAAGTTCATTTGATTTCATGACAAGAAATGAAGCTATTTTTGATTTAAATAAGATTTGGAACGAAGTAACAATCGTTGGGATTACTAAAGAAACAACAAATGTTGATATATTTGTTGATGAGATGGTCGTAAATGCTTTGCTTAGGCAAACTATACAATCTGGAAAAGTATTATTTTCTACAGAAAATTGCGCTAGTAAGATAAATTATTTATATGATAATAATGTTATTGCCTCAACGGATTATATAGACATTAATCCTGCGGTTGAGATTTATGCATTTGCGAAGCATTACAAAGGGCAAATGATTTATGTTTTCTTAGCTATTGCTATCATTTTATTACTAATTTCTGCGGTCATATTACTGCTTTGGATTTTGAATGTTGTCAAGGATAGGTATCGTGAAATTGCTATTATGAAATGTTTAGGAGCGAGCAATAAAGGTATTCATTTATCATTTTTAACTATGGTTTTATTTGTCGCTCTAATTTCAAGTTTATTTGGTATGATTTTTGGTGCAGCCTTGACTCCGGTTCTTAATATTTTTGTCACTAGCACGATTACAGCCAAGCCATCGTGCACACTACTTTATTCATGGAATTTATATTCGTTTTTCTTACCATCTTTCTTTTTAATTATTTTTTCTGTTATTTCTTCTTTATTCTTTACAAGACGTATTAATAAAATTGAACCTTATGCTGCATTAAAAGAATTTAGATAAATTTTTATCCATTTTCATCTATTTTTCTTTAATCGTTTATAAAACGATAGATATGCTCTATAATGAATTTAAAGTTCATTAAAGAAAGCGAGGATTATTCTATGTATTTTACCGATAAAGAAAGACTTTTAGATAAAATTAAT
>CASFRI010000028.1 GCA_949297055.1 uncultured bacterium
CAGCATCAGAATAATATCTGTGACCATATCCCATAAAAAATCACCTCCATTACGGAGATGATAATTCAATAGGCATTTATATGTAAGTGTGGATATCTTTTACTTATACTAATTTTATATAAATAATTTGCTACTCAAAATGCTACCCAAAAATAAAAAAGCATAGTGCTAGACTATGTTTTTATCGTACTGGTGGATCTGACGGGGATCGAACCCGCTACCTCATCGTTGCGAACGATGCGCTCTCCCAGATGAGCTACAGACCCAGCGTCTATTTATATTAACTAAATAGACATTTAATTACAAGAATTATTCGCCGTTGTTTGTGTCATAATCGATTGCTTCGTTCATCTCAATTTGATTGATGTTTACATTAGCAATAGCGTTAAATTTTTTCGTAATTTTATTAGATGTGATATTAAGTTCATTTTTAGACTTTTCTAAGGAGTCAAAGCGTGTGGTAAATGTATCCCATCTCTTTTTAAATAATTCAAATTCTTTAGCTAACATAGAAAGATTTTTTTCAATAACTTCTAAATTCTTCGTTCTTCTAACTTGCTTATTGAAGAAATTAACTGTTGCAAGAAGAGGATGCAAAGATGATGGTGAAGCTAAAACGACATTGGATGCGCGGGCACTATCAACAACGTCACTTAAATTAGTGTTTATGAACCACATGATACCATCGCTAGGTACGAATAAAATAGCAAATGGAGCAGTCACGTTAGATACAACATATTGCTTAACTTTATCGACATGAGCAATTACTTCTTTTTTAAATTGTTTCAACGCTGCACCTTTTTCTTCACCTTTAATAGTTCCATCTAATAGTGTTTCATAATTGCTAAAGGGAAACTTGGAATCAATACATATTAGATGGTTAGGTTCAGGTAGGAACACAACTGCGTCTGGACGAATTAAATCACCGCTTAAATTTTTAAAAGTGTATTGTTCGCTATAACCATCTGGATAATCACCAAATACGCTAGCGAGAAGATTAGATAAAGTTAGTTCGCCCCAACGCCCTCTAGTTTGGTTGCCTTTTAAAATATTAGTTAAATCTAAAACATTATCTTCTAATGAACCTAGGTTTTTTTGCGCTTCATCAATCTTACCTAATTTTTCAGAGAAATCTTTAAAAAATTGTTTTGAAGTTGTTAGTGAATTAACTAATTGATCATTCACACCCTTTGAAAGACTGTTAATCTTATTTTGTAGTTCATTATCTAATTTATGCATCCTTTCACTAAATTCATTATTTTGTTTTAAAATCTTTTCATTTAAATCACTAAAACTTTTCACCAAATTTAAATTTAAATCGCTTTGTAATTTATTAATGCTATTTTGAACTTCTTTATTGTTATCTTCTTGCGTTAGAGTAGGGACTTCTTTTGTGATTTTGCTAAACTTATTAAAGAAAAATATGAACACTAAGATAATTGATATGAATAAAACAGAAACAATTACTGTTAATATAATTTCTAAAATAGTCATTAAATAGCCCAGGTCCCTTCTTTAAAGATATCTAATACCCTACCATCTCTAAGATGCGCTTTAATTGATAAATCTCTTGTTCCAATCATAAAATCGACGTGGATCATCGAATCATTAATGCCTGCTTCTTTTAATTCCTCTGTGGTCATATTTTCAAATCCTTCATAGCAATTAGAAAAACCTTGACCTAAGGCAAGATGACAACAAGCATTTTCGTCGAATAAAGTTTCGTAAAATATCGTCTTTTCTTGATTGACGCTAGATTCGAAAGGTACAAGTGCAACTTCGCCTAATTGTTTTGCTCCTTCATCTTGAGAAATCATCACCTCTAATAATTTTTGATTTTTCTTAGCTTCTACTTTAGAAACTTTTCCGTCTTCAAAGTAGATGGAAAAATCTTCGATTAATTCACCTGCGTAACTTAAATGTTTAGAAGCATGAACAACCCCTTCAGCCTTACCCGCCCAAGGAGTAATAAAACATTCTTCCGTAGGAATATTAGGATTATAATACACCCCATTTGCGATATTAACTTCGCCACCAGCAATCCATTTAGTCTTAGGAAGTAACCAAACTTTAAAATCAGTGCCGTTCGATGAATGATATTCTAAATAATCGATATCTAAAGCATTTAATTTATCCATCTTTTCTTTTAAGTAAGCATTGTGTTTTTTCCATGCTTCAATTGGCTCATCCGTCGCATGAGACATTCTTAAAATAGCGTTCCATAGTTCTTCCACCGCTTTATTAACTGGAAGGTGAGGATAAACCTTTTTCGCCCATTTTTTACCTGGAACCGCGGCAATAACCCATTGTTGACGATTTTCAATCTTATCGCGATATGGCTTAGTGATAGGGAATTTCATTTTTCTTGCTTCTGCAACTTTATGTTGATCAATACCTTTTAAACCATCTGGGTCATCACTTAAAATGTGGATGCACACTGGTAAGACATCTACGCTATATTGAAGTTTAGATTCTTCGTAAGGCAAAACTTCACCTAAATCTTGTAACTTCATATATTTATAATTAAGTTTAGTCAAAGCATCGTTAGAGTAAATGACATCTACTCTTTTAGCTTTGGCTTTATAGCATTCTTTTACGAGCATCGTAAGGAAATCTAATTGCTCTAAATTGTAATAAATCCAAACAACTTGTCCTGGACGAACATTTGCCCCAACTTTAACAATTAATTCGGCATACTTTTTCATCTTTGCTTTATTCATAACTATAACTCCTTATTATTTATTAGATACGTTATATTATAGATGAAAATCAAAAAAAGATGATTGATATCATCTAAAAATTTTATTTTTCAAATGAAAGTAGCCACTTCTTCTTATCTACACCAGCGTTAAATCCTCCAATCGATCCATTAGAAGAAATAATTCTATGACAAGGATAAATTAATAAGATTTTATTCTTTTTCAGTGCTTGGCCAATGGAACGATAAGAAACATTTTTCTTCGTTATTGATTTAATATAATCCCCTACTTGTTTATAAGTTCTAGTTTCTCCAAAAGGAATTTGATAAATATAATTCATCACTAATTGATAAAATGCAGAACCTTCTACTTTCATAAGAAAATTAATATCTTTTGGTTTTTTATTAAAGTAAGCATCAAGCCAAATTTTAACTTTGTTAGTTAAAGTTGTTTCTTTCTTAATAACGTCATTTAAAAATGAATTCTTACTTTTATCAAAACTAAGACCAATTAAATAATTGTCTTCTTCTAAAATAAATAAATCTCCTAAAGGAGAAAGAAATGTGTCATAACTAATCATTGATAACTTCCTTAATAAATTGATTTCTATTTTTTAACGCATTAATTGTTAAAGGTGAATCTCTTACAATATCAAATCCATGCATCGCTTTATAATTCATGAAATGTCTTGCATTAAATTTATCCGCTAAAGCGAGACCTTCATCACGCAAACAATCATATTCACAAGTTTCAATATATGTTTTAGGAATATAAAGAAAATTTATATCTAAGAAATTATCAATCTTTTGTCCTTTTAAAAATCTTTCCCACATCAAATTATTCAATTCATCATTCCACAAAGGCGTATCTTTAAATAATTTTTTAGAAGGAAAATTATGTTCATTTGTGACGACCGGATAAAGTAACACTAAGGCTTTACACTGCTGTAATTTTTTAAATAAGTCTAACGCTAGATAACAGCCCGCTGAATCACCCATAAGAATTGTTTCTTCACTTTTTAAATCTAGATAATGAAAAGCTTTTTCTACTTGATTTTCTAACTTTGGATGAAGAAGTTTTGTATCAAAATCAAGATAGTAAATGACAACATCGTTATGTAAAACATAATCGACGATATTTTGATAATGATACGTTCCGCTTTTAAATGCGAAGGCTCCACCGTGAAGATAAAAAACTGGGGTTAAAGAACTTATATCAACATTCTTTTTATAAAAAACATAAATATTAAACTTATCATCATTATCTTTCACTTTAATCTTTTGAAGGTTAATAAATTTCTTCGCTTTTTTAGGATAAGATGCAAACCGCGCTTTCAAACGTGAAAGAAAGAAAGTAAATGCGTTGAAGGGAGGTTTCATCCTCGTCATCATCGATTTTAAACTAGGATCAAAATCATATGCCATATTTTTATTATGACATAAGATAAAAAAATAATCCTACTGAAGTAAGATTATTCTTCATAAAAACACTATTAAATAAGTTTAATTTTAATTTGCAAAATAAGCATTTATAACTGGAATAGTCGTAGAATCGATATCTTTTACTTTCGCTTGAGCGAATAAGCCATCAGCGTTATCTAACATATCTAGATCATCATCAGTATATAAAGAATAAGTGACGACGTCATCAATTAAACTTACTTCCACACGTGAGAAGTCAAAATAATTATCGACATTTTTAAATAGCGGAGCGATGAAATACATGAACTCTTGTTTGATTTCATCATCTCCTTCGCCAAAAGTCATAGCGCGTGTACGATTATTACCATCTAAGACAAATCTTTTATCTAAATTAAGATTTTTAATCTTATGTAACGTGCCAAATCCATCGAAAGTATGAATATTATGTACGCCATCATCTCTATCAATAATAACATTTGCGCCATCAGGAATAGTTAAATCACTAGAACCATGTTTTAAGTAAAAATGTTTCATACTTCCATCTTCATTTAAATAACCAGAATTGACGTTATTAGAATCATACATATATAAAGCATTTTCCGTCCATAAAGTCGTTCTCGCTAAGGTTAAAGTAAAACCATTTGTCTTATTAATTTCTTCTAGTGCATCACTTGTTAAATAAATTGTACTTTCACGCGTAAAATTTATATCCGCAGCATTTAAAATGTCTTCTAATGATAAAGCAGTCGCATAATAAACAATTTGAGAAGTTGTACACCCCACAAGTGTTGAGGCTAAGACAATTAATAAACTAGATTTAAATATCTTTTTCATTTTTTTCTCCTTTAAATACTTTAACACAAATTGTTCAATTGTTTGCAAACTGTGTTTGATAAAGCTTATAATATTCGCCCTTTTTCTTCATTAACTCTTCATGGCTTCCTTCTTCAATTAGCCTTCCATCATCTAACATTAAAATCTTATCAGAATTTACAATCGTAGACAGACGATGTGCAATGACAATTGAAGTTTTGCCTGTCATCATCTCATCAAAGTCTTTTTGAATAAGTTTTTCATTCACTGTATCAATATTAGAAGTCGCTTCATCAAGAATTAACATCTCTTTAGGATTTAACATTAAACGATTAATGCACAACAATTGCTTTTGGCCAGATGATAAACCGCTCGTATTGGAAACGACACTTTCAAAGCCTTTATCCATTTGATCGATGAAATATTTAGAACCCGACATCTTTGATGTCTTTAATATTTCTTCTTCGCTCGCTAAGTCGTTCGCATACTTAATATTTTCTAAAATCGTCCCATGGAAAATCCATGTGTCTTGTAAGACCATTCCAATAGATGATCTTAATGAATCTGCGTTTATTTCATTAATGTCTTTCCCATCAATTAAAATTGAACCGTTATCAGGTTGATAAAATTTCATAATTAAATTAATTAAAGTTGTCTTACCACACCCCGTCTTACCCACGATGGCGACGTGACTTCCTTCTTTAATTGTAAAAGACATATCTTTAATGATTGGCTTATCTTTAACGTATGAAAAATTTACGTGATCAAACACTAAATCACCGACGTGATTAATAATAAGTTCACCATCTTCGACTTCTTTAAAATTCACTAAGTCTTGGACACGCTTAGAAGAAGCATAAGCAGTTTGAAGTTGAGAAATAACTTCAGATACTTCGTTAAATGGATTTGTGTAATTATTTGTAAACATCAAATAGGTCATTAAAGCCCCGGTAGTCAAAGCGATGATATCATCTAAGATAAATATGGCTCCAACTACAACCACTACCCCATAAATAATTGAATTGATAAGTCTTGTCGTCGGATTGATGACCGAAGAATAAAATGAAGCCTTCATATCGTGCTTTTTAAGAACTTTAGCAATAGAATCAAAATCATTTTCAGCTTGTAATTGATGATTGCTAGCGATGATAACTTTTTGATTTTCAATATGCTCGTTCGCTAATGCACTTAACTTGCCTCGATAACTAGATTGTAACGCGAATGTTTTAGCGGTTCCTTTAGCGATGATCGTTGCAAAGATGATCGATAAAGGAGTGAGCAAAAATACAATTAACGCTAGTTGCCAAGAGAAGACAAACATCATCACTAATGTAGCAACAATCATAAAAAATCCGGTAAAAAGCTGAATAAATGTTTGAATAATTCCTTCTTGAATAATGCTAATATCATTAATTAAAGTCGACATTATGTCGCCATATTTTGTATTATCAATAACGCTTAAATGCGTATAAAGAATTTTATTGAATGCAGCGTTACGCATGTCGCGAGCGATTTTATAAGAAACGCTAGAAGATAAATAAGCTAAAATCCAATAAAACAACGAACCGATAAGCATCATACCTAAGATTGATAAAATAATGTAAACAATACGAGTAAAATCGACTGTTTCAAGCATGTAATCAAGCGCCCAGCCACTAGCGATAGGAATATAAATGTTAGAAGCGACATAAAATAAAGAACAAATGAAAGCAATTATTAAAGGTAAGGCGTAAGGCTTCATAAATGAGAACATAAATTTTAGAGGTGAAACATTTTTCTTCATGCTTGTACCTCCACATTTTGAGAAAGGCAAATATGACGATAAACTTCACAATTTTTAATTAAATCGTCATGGCTTCCAACACCTTTAATTTCACCTTTTTCCATGACGATAATTTCATCGCAATCTTTGATAGAAGAAACACGTTGCGAAACGTAAATTATCAATTTGTCTTTAAGATTATCTTTGATAGCTTTTCTTAAATTAAAATCCGTTTTAAAATCTAGTGCGCTTGAAGCATCATCTAACACTAAGACGCGAGAGTCTTTACATAAACTTCGAGCGATAGTAAGTCTTTGTCTTTGACCACCAGAAAAGTTTTTCCCACCTTGATTAACTTTAGCCTCTAATCCGTCTTTTGCTTCCACAACATCTAAACATTGGGCAATCTTTAATGAATTAAACATTAATTCCTCACTTGCATTTTCATTTGCAAATTTTAAATTAGAAGCAATCGTTCCTGTAAATAGTACTGGGTTTTGCGATACGATGGCGATATTTTCATTCACGCTTTTAAAACTAAGATTTTGGATATCTTTATCTTGGAAATAAATATGGCCATCACTTACATCATAAAAATGATTCATTAAATACATTAAAGTAGTTTTACCCGCCCCAGTTCCGCCAATAAGACCATAGGTCTTTCCTTCTAATAAAGTTAAATTAATATTTGCTACCGCGGGACTTGCATCTTTGTTATAAGCAAAACTTACGTCTTTAAATTCAATCTTAATTTGTTCATTTTTATTAATTTCTTCATGTCCTACTTTTAGAGTTGTTTCAGTCGCAAAAACTTCGTTGATACGCTTCGCACAAGATGAGCCTTTAGCAAAGATGACGATCAAGTTTGCCACTACGACGATTGCCGCGGATATCTGAAACATGTAATTCACTAAAGAAACGATATCGCCTTGGCTAAGTGTTCCTCCACTAACATTAATCGCACCTAAATATAAAATTAAAATGATACAGCTATTAATAACAAGTAAATTCAAAGGATTAGAAAGGGAAGAAAATCTTGATAATCTTTCAGAAACTTGTTGAACGCTCGCGGTTTTAAAAGTAAAACGTTTGCGTTCGTAATCTTGCTTATTAAAAGCGCGAACAATTCTTGCTCCAGTTAGATTATCTTCACTAATTTTTGTAAGATCATCCATGCCGGATTGAATCTTGGTGTTATAAGGAATAGAAATAAAACCAATAAGAAAAATAATTAAGCCTAATAAGACGCCACCTAGAAGGAAAATCCAACATAAGTTAGGAGCGATAAAAATCGATAAAATAAGCGCTCCAACGACGATGAATGGGGCCCTAACAGCAAGTCGAAGCATCATCATTAAAGCATTTTGCGTAGCAATTAAATCATTAGAAATATTTGTTTCTAATCTAGAAGTTGTTAAAGTATCTAGTTCTTTATAAGAAAAAGAATTAATTTTTTCATAAAGTTTGTTTCTTAAAATGTAACCATAATTTGTGGCTACGCGAATGGAAAGATATTGACAAACCATCGTCATAGCGAAGCCAACAATGGCTAAAGCAAGTAAAATTAATCCTTGCTGAATAATATAATTAACACCACCATCCCCATTAATGCCATTATCGATAATATTTTTGACGATAAAAGGTGTAATTAAACCAAAGACAGCTTCAAATATTTTGAAAATTGGAGCTAAGATAATTTCAATTTTGTACTTTTTGGCGTATTGAGCAAATAACTTAAACATATGTCTGTTTACCTATGATAGTTTATCATAACAAAAGAAAAATACTATTTAGTTATTTGTTAAAATACAAAGTGGAAAAAATATAAGTTTTATTTTTATTACTCTTTAATTTCTCTTGCTAACAAATAAATACTTCCGCTTACGATATCCGTTAATGAATTAACGTTTTTGCTAAATAAAGCAAAAGTGACATTAATTAAACAAAGGATGAAACTAATAAGTGGGAAGATAAAAAATGGGAAAGAAGCATACATTAAAGATTGCACACCACTTATGAAGAAAGCGACGAAAAAGACGATGAAGAAATAATTAATGAATGTCAGAATATGACGGATGATAAGGTTGGATACTTTTACTTTTTTATCTCCTTTATTAGCGATTATAACTTTATTAACACGCTTACCAATACTTTGTGCGTCTTGCATGAAGAAGGAAGGTAAAAGATAAATAAGTAAGAATGAAATAACAAAAGCAATCGTCAAAATAATATTAATAATATCTAAGATAGAAGCATATGCTAAATCATATTCATCATAAAGAGCAATAACTTCCGGTAAGGTTTGAAAAATAGAAATAGAATTATTTAGGACGTTTATAAAAATATTTCCTAATTGTTCACAAACTTCACTAGTGGTTGAAGAAAGGTATAAATAATTAAAAACTTCGATAGCGATTTCCACTTTTAATGAAGGAAAATCTTCTTCCAAATTATAAAGTTCTTTTGCATTGTCTTGCTCACTTAACAAGTTAACAAATTCAATCTTTTTTTCATCTACCGTTGTTTTGCCGTTAAATTCATCTAAATAATGGACGTAAAAGAACCCTAAAGAATCATTTTCATAACTTGCTGCACTTTTATTTTTAATATGTTCATCAATGATAGTTTGATCAATTCCTTTTTCATTAAAAGCACTAGAGTTTAAAGAATAAGAAAGAAGAATATGACTATCTAAATAATCATTAAATAAAGTCACATTATCTTCAAGATTTCCTTCTTCATCTAAAGAAGCCAGTTTAGCGTCAATCGCTAAATCATTAATTGCATCCACTTGCTCATTAACATAACTTACTTGGTTATGATAATAAGATGTATTAGTGAAAGAAAAATAACCGACGAACGCTAAGAGGGTAGATAAAATGAAGATGAGAACTAAATCGATCGCATCAGAGGCAAATTTCTTTGAAAATGGTGCTTTAAAATCACTGCTATAAGAATAATTCTTTTTCATCGATAGCATTATAAAATTAAATGATAATATTTTCACTTAAAATATCGAATAAGTGAACTTTATCTAAATCAAAATGTAAATTTAAGACGTCATTTTCTTTGATGATCTTATCTTCCGCCATCACTTCAGCGACGACTTCTTTTTCACCGATATTAAAATGTAAAGAATAGACGTTACCGAGCAATTCACTCAAGGTGATAGTGAAAGGATAATCTTTCGATTTCTTATAATTTACTTCCCCTTCCGTCTCACGGTGTATATCTTCTGGCCTCACCCCAAAATAGATGTAATGAGGTTTACCTTCTTTCGCTAATTGGTAATTTTCGTTATTGGAAGTATATCTTTCTAATCTTTCTTTTAATTGTTTTAATGCTTTTTCTTCTTTTTCTTTACGTTTCTTCAAAGATTCTAATTTGCTAATTTCAGCTTTAACTTTGTTAACTTTTTCTAAATAATCAAAATTCGCATTTAAATAAAATTCATCATGTGCATTTTTAAATTTCGCACTCAATTTTAATTTATGTTCTCCTAATGTAATTTCTCCATCATCATATTTAACTTTGATAATGTTCGTCGCTGGTGAACCGATGAAAGTGGCGACGAAAACATTATTAGGACGAGTATAAATTTCTTTAGGCGTACCAATTTGTTGCACGTAACCATGACGCATGATGACGATACGATCCGCCATCGTCATCGCTTCAGTTTGATCGTGCGTAACATAAATTGTCGTCGCATTAATCTTACGATGTAGTTTAACAATTTCACTACGCATTTGGACACGCAACTTTGCATCTAAATTACTGAGTGGTTCATCCATCAAGAAAAGTTTTGCATCTCTAACAATTGCTCTACCTAACGCTACTCTTTGTCTTTGTCCACCACTGAGTTCAGCGGGTTTACGATCTAAATAATCATCAATTTCTAATATCTGAGCGGCTTTTTTCACTCTTTCTTTTATTTCATCTTTCGGTACTTTTCTCATCTTTAAACCAAAACCGATGTTTTGTTCAACATTCATGTGAGGATATAAAGCATAAGATTGAAAAACAAGAGCAATGTCTCGATCTTTTGGTGATAAAGAATTAGCCCTTATACCATCGATATATAAACTTCCAGTTGTGATATCTTCTAAACCTGCAATCATTCTTAAAGTTGTCGATTTTCCACAGCCTGAAGGCCCTACTAAAACGATAAATTCGTGTTTTGCAATATCAAGATTAAAATCAAAAACTGCTTGCACACCATTAGGGTAAACTTTGTTAATGTGATCTAATTTGACAAATTCTTTGTTCGTGTCGATATCGATACTATGTAAAACTTCGACTTCTTCCACCAGCTTTTCTTTCTTTTCTTTTTTCTTAAATAATTTCATATCTAGACCTCCTTACAAAGTTTTTACTTTTAGTTCTTTATTATTCTTAATAAACGCTTTCACTTCTTCAAGATGATGTAAAGAAGGGATCGCACCATTTTTAGTCGTCGTAAGCGCTCCCATCGCGTTCGCAAATTTAATTGCGTCAATAATTTTAACATTGTTAGAAAGAGCATACGCTAAAGCGCCATTGAATGAATCGCCCGCTCCAACTGTATCTACAGCGTTTACATCATATCCACTTATATGAACTTTATTATCTTGAGAATATAATAACGCCCCATTGTTGCCTAAAGTCGTGACGATATTTTTCACGCCTTGTTCAAATAATTTTTTTGAAGCTTCTAAGCATTCTTCAAGTGAACTAGTCTTCATATCAGTTAATAAACCTAATTCAAATTCATTTGGAGTTAAGAAATCGATATATTTTAAATATTCTTCTTTAATTTTTCTTGCCGGTGCTGGATTCACTATTGTAATCAAATTATTTTCTTTAGCGAACTTAATCGCAGCCAATACTACTTCTTCTTGCATCTCAAATTGTGTTAATAATATATCGCTGCTTTGAATAATGTTTTTAACATCAGTTAAATCATCTAAATTAAAATCTAAATTCGCTCCTAAAATAATACAAATACGATTTTGCCCACTTTTATCAATTTGGACGTTACCGACCCCGGTCGATATGTCACTTCTAAAAATATCTTTTGTATCGATATTTTCTTCTTTAAATAATCTAATAAAATTATCGCCAAATTGATCATTTCCAACTTTTCCTATCATCTTCACTTCACCGTGAAGTCTAGCAATAGAAACGCATTGATTTGCCCCTTTCCCACCTAAAAAAGTTTGAAAAGATTCCCCCACTACAGATTCACCTGCGTTCGGAAAACGTTCCATTCTAGACACTAAGTCAGTGACGCATGATCCTAAGATGACAATTTTTTTCATAATTATTTATTTAATTCCTTTTTTAAAGATTCCCCTAACGCTCCATTTGGGTGAAATTTGAAAAAATCTTCTTTAGTGAAGTGATAACTAGAAGATAGAGCAATCGCTAAGGCATCGCCTAACACTAAGGCTAAGGTAGAAGAGACGCTTGGAGCTAAATTTAATTCATCTGCTTCTTTCAAAGAAGGATAGATAATTTTATAATCGCAAGACGTAGCTAATAAAGAATCTTCTTTACTTGTAAAAGCAATTGTAACCGCTCCAATATTTTTAATAGGATAAATGTTTTGTGTCACCTCTTTGGTAGAACCACTATTGGACATTAAAATGACGATGTCATCTTTTTCAATCATGCCTAAATCACCGTGGCATGCTTCCGTGCCATGAACAAAAAAAGAAGGTGTGCCAGTGCTTGCAAAAGTCGCGGCTAATTTCTTACATATATGACCTGATTTGCCAACACCAAGAAAGATAACTTTACCTTTTCTATCTTGGATAACTTCTAAAACTTTATTCAAATTATCGTAATCTAAAGATTCAAACATCTTTTCGATCGCATTATATTCAGTTTTGATTACTCTTTTAATTTCATTTTCCATAATGATTAATTCCTTCATTTGAAGACAATTTCAAAAAGTGAAGTGTTATAGATTGGTGACCACTGAGAAACTTGAAAATACATCTTCTGACCACCAAATTTAACGAAGTCATCATGGATGAATCCGCCATAACAACTTGTTATTTCTCTATGTGTTAAAACAAGCATTGATTGTTTAAATTCTTCAGTTAAATTTTCACTTAAATAAAATTTGATACCTTCCTTCGTTAACGTGGAAATAATCCATTTATTTAAGTATTTATTAAACATGATAGATACTTCGCCTGTGCATTCTTTTTGAATTAAATAATAAGGCTTTAATTTGATACCTTCCTTCAATTTTATAAACTTATTTTTATCGACTAAAAGTTCATATTTATCAAGATTTTCAAAATCATCTTTTTTTACTCTTAATAAGGAAGGATGACCAAATCTTCCACCAGGAATAGTTAAAAGATAAACATAATCATCTTTAAAGAAAGGATAAATTTGCCCAAAACGAGGAGAGAACTTTTCTTCAATTTCTAATCCTTCCACTTTTTCAAAATGATTTAATGCATCTTCTTTAGCTTTATAGCAACAAGTGGAAGTGACGAACCATTCACCCGGTTTACCCCAGTAACGGACGTGCATTAAGAAAATGTAAACGTAGCCATTTAAATAGATGCCGCCAGTAGGAATTTTCGTCACTTCTTTGCGTAAAGAAATATCTAAATTTTCTTCCTTGTTGCGATCGTGCTTACCTTGTTTAATCGGTGCAATATCACCAAATTCATTCGTGACTACACCTTGAAATTTAATACCTTCGTCGAAGTTAATATTTTTCTTGCTATAAGCAATGAAATTAGAATTCCAATAACCGTCATTAACATCAAATCCGCTAAAAGTATCGCCGTATAAATATAAATATTTATTAGGAGTAGAAACGACGATGCCTAAATCGGTCATATTCGCCTTCGAAGCATTTAATACTTCACTATTTTTCGATTTACGTCCGGTGACGAAACCAATACGATGAACATATTCAATATTTTCATCTAAAGAAAAACTATCTTTTGGCTTAATTGCCACATCAAGATGAAGTTTCTTACCTTTTGGATAATAGGCCATCACTCTATTTGGCAAATAGACACGAGAAGGAACATAACTTGTATCTAAATCGTATTCATATAATCTAGATTTAGCTTCATCAATTGTATTATTTAAAACATTCGGTATTGGAAAATTCATACTTCACTCCTCTACTTCAAAATCACTTCTACGAGGCTGGTGTTATAAATTGGGGTCCACTGCGAAAGTTGGATGTAAATACGTTTTCCATCACTATCGGAAATTAAAGGAGTGATGAAACCGCCATACAAACCAAAATAATCACTCGCATCGATGACAGGATAAACTTCATCGTATGGACCACTTATCTTATCAGCGACTAAAAGATTGATCGAACTACCTTTCAATGTCGCGATGAGATATTTGTCTAAATATTTGCTATACATAATAGATGGTTCAGCCACGGATGGATCAGCGACGTAATATGGATTAGAGTTTAGTTCACTCATCCCTTCATCGCCTTTTACCCAAGTGTCTTCATCCACTAGATATTCATATTCATCACGGTTTTCAAAGTTTTCCGTCGCTACTCTAAACATCACCGTGCCATCATTTCTTCCACCAGGAATAGAAAGAAAGTAAATATGTTCGCTATCATTTGGATCAGCGTAAGGATAAATTTGACCGGCGTAATATAATTCATCCTCATTCCATCTCAAAGATGGAACTTCCACCCATTCTTGATACGTATCATCTGTCGCTTTTAAACATTGGTTGTAACTAACAAGCCAACTACCAGCGACACCCCAATAGCGGATGGACATGTAGAAAATGTAAACTTCATCATTAACGGTTATACCACCTGTTGGAATCTTTGTGACTTCGGTTCCAATATTTTCAAAAGTGTCTTCTTGATGCGCTCCTTGAGCGAAAGGTTTAATCATGCCGACATCATTTGTAACGACGCTATCAAATTCTAAACCATCGTAGAAAACTGTATCGCTTGTAATGGCCATGAAATTGGAATTCCAAAAGCCTTGCATGTTCGCCCCACTAAAGGTGTCACCGTAAAGTAACATTAACCTACCATCAGGAAGTCTGAAAGGAATACCTAAATCCGTCCCATACGCGCCAGCGTTAAGTAAGATATCAGCGTTTGGACTATCAGGACCAGTGACGTAATCGATGACGTTATAATAATCCACTAAGGCACTATCGATATTAATTGCGGAGTCTTGTCTTTTTGCGACGTTAATTTTGACGCGTGTTCCTTTTTCTACTTCATCACCAGGTTCTAAGTCATCAGCATAACCAAGAATTCTTCCTTCGATAAGTTCGCTCGTCTTCACTTCGACTTCTTCGAAAAGTAAGTCCGCTCCGACTTGTAGTTTAGCGTCTTTCACTTCGAGCCCATAAAGGTCTGGAAGGATGAAGGGATCATCGACCCCCTCATCCCCAGGTTGACAGGAAGATAACCCAAAACATGCAGTGAGTAAAATAGGGATGATTATCTTCTTACCTACCATAAACTATTTCTTCTCTCTATTCGCTTTTCTCTTTTTGAAAACGAAATGATAGACTAGATATCCTGCGACGGCAAGAATTATGACACCACCGGCGACGGATAGGCCAATAATTAGACCCATATTATCATTTCCGCCATCAGGAGTAGTTTCTCCACCGCCTGAACCACCTAGAACAGTGACAATAATGGAATCAGTTTTTCCATTTGCACTCGTCACGGTAATTTCAGTTGAACCAGCACTAATAGCGGTTACTAAACCATTTTCATCAACCGTAGCCACTTGTTCATTTGAACTTGACCAGGTTAAAGTTTTATTTTCAGCATTTGTCGGTTCGATAGTAGCGCTTAGTTGCACGGTTTGACCAACGTTTAATTCTTGGTCGCCTTGATTGATAGTTACACTTGTTACATCAACTGTTGGAACTTCATCACTTAAGAAATGAATTGCAACATTATCTAAATAGAAGTAATCGCCTGCCGCAAGTGGGGTAATGAGCCATCTAACACTATTCCATTGCACTTTATCCATCGCTACTTGGAAGTCGACAGTGACTCTTGTGTAGCCATTATCTAATTGTTCAGTGCGAATTGGATAAGGAATGTTTTCATTCCCACTTGTATTTTTATAAGATTCATCGACACCAAGACGTTTGAAGTTGACTGAATAATATGGAGTGTTCGCCCCGCCGACGAAACATTGATAAATTTCCATGTAGTTAGCAAGATCGCTACTAACAGTAAGTTTATAATCGTAACTTAATCTAATTAAATCACCAATTTGAATTGTATCTGGTGTCATTAAGAACATAGAAGAATAAGCATGTGTGTCACTTGGATCACTTCTTCCAATGCGAGCGACCTTATTACCGTTATCGTCGACTATTTGCCCTGGAGTGTCCAAACTAACGCTACCCCATGCGCCTTCAAGTTGCGTTTCGCTTAATACAGTGCCAGCATCGAAAGCTTCAAAGTCACCATTGACGACTTGATTTTTGCCTTCGTAATATTCTTTATCTGGATCGAAAGCGGAAACGTAAGTTGGGCGAATGTAAATCGCACTAATTTCGATATCGTCCGTGCCTTGATATTCAAGTTGCACACGCGCTGCGTTATCAATCGTTTCAAAGGCTGTCGTAAAAAGATTTTCTTCTAAGTTAGAAGTATCGCCACTGACGATAATTTCAAACGTAGTAAGTGAAGTATTAGTGTCATCTAAAACGTTCAATGTAAGATTTGCATCACTACTCACAACACTTGCTACTTCGACATCTAATTGATAGTTATCTTCATCTAAACCGTCGATCAATGCACCGTAAACACCATCGTTAGAAATGATAGCTTTATTTGTGCCTAATGCTGCATTTTCGCCATAAATCCCGTTTTCATTTGGTTCGGAAGTTAGTTCACTTGGCGAAGCATAATCTAAAAATCCTTCAAAGTCACCGCCACTTACGATATTTTCACTCGTACCAGCTTTAACTAAGGAAACGTTATCAATATAAATGGTTGCAGAAGTAACATTCATCCACATTTGTAATGAATCGTAAGTTTGATTGCCATCAAATGTTCTTTCAGCTTTTGCGTTTTTCCAGCCATCACTTAAGTCGGTGAAAGTGACATTTTGATTTTGATTAGGATCCATAATGTTCGTTTCAGGAAGACGATTTCCGGCGGATGGAGACCAGAATGCAAAACCAATATTATCAGTTGTTCCTTCTACTTTATAGTCGAAAGAAATTGTGTAAGTTGCACCACTTTCGATTGTAAGTAGTTTAAAGAAACTAGAAAAACCTGTCCCGCTTGCGCGAATAACTGTGTTATCATTTAACATGCAAGCGACCGGGGGGATATCCACGCCACTTACACCAAAACCAGCTACTATACCTTCGGATGGTGCATTAGATGGAAAAACATATTCCCCTGCGCTTAAACTAAAATCGCCATTAGGAAAAATATTTTCCCCATAGATGAGGTTAGGATCATCGGCTCGTGCAGTGAACGACATGAGCGATAAGGCGGCTACCAACGTCACGCCTAGACCTCCTATTTTTTTAAGTTTTCGCATAATTTTTACCTCCTTGCAAAAAACTTTAATATTTTAAAGGTAACCTATCTTCAACCGCTAAAATTTTCTTATTATTTTCCCAGGGCTTATCCAAATAGAAATAAGCAGTCGAAGAAAGATCGTCATTGCGGTTATTGTTATGACCGCCTTCGATCGTTACCTTGATAGATTTTTTAAATGTAATCGGATCTAAAATATGATAACGGAAATACGTTATCTTACCTTTCCAATTTTCATCTCCGCCTAAAATAATGCCGTGATATAAAGAAGAATAAACTTGACGAGGGCACCAAGCCATATTGACATAGTCTTCCGTGCCAGTCCCACGAAGTGTTAAATTTTCATCTCCATCGATAAAAATCATGTCGTCTCCTTCTCCTGGCCAATCCCATTCTTTTTCTTTATTAAAATTATCAATATTAAGATTACATCCGACGTAATGACCTTTTCCTTCGACATTTAAAATAACATAGTTATTTTTTCCGTCCTTATTAAACCCACTAAATTGAAAATCTTGACGAGTTTTATATTGTTTATAGTCAAAGTTTGGATCAGGTAATTTTCGATTCCAATAAGCGTGGAAATATAAAATATCTTCATCAAATTTTACTTCTTCATAATCGATGTAATAGTAAAGCATCAACGTTGTATCGCCCTCGTTAACAATTTCAATTTTGGCAGCTTTTTTAAAAGGCATAGGGAAGAAACAATTAAATCCTTTTCCATTTTCCGGTGACATCTGCAAAGGAGCGCTGACGAAGTTTTTAGACATAGCGTGTCCCATGCCAAAGAAATCACCAAGCGGAGTTAGAACTTGAGGAAATTTAGAATCTTCCCAATAAATTTTTAAAAGAACTTTTCTTAAAACATTTTCTTCTTCTTTATCGCCTTCATTTAGTTCAGTCATCCAAATATGTTCAATCAATCCACTTGTGTGAACATCAAATATTGTTTTAGTCTCATTTGGTTTGATGTAAATTCTATCATCATTCCCTCCCGTAGGATCATAAGATGAAACTCTTTTTCTAATACCATCTTTTGGTAAATAAATATTTGATAAAGTATGTGTTTTCATAAATTTATTTCACTCCTGTTAATGCAATACCGTCACGAATAAATCTTTGGACGATAAAGAAGACGACCACCGCAGGTAAAATAGCGATGAATGAAGCCGCTAAAACCGCTCCATAACCTAAAGTTGAACTATCACCATAAAGCGAATTAATCAAAGTCATAATTTGTGTTAAACCCTTATGTTCAGTATCGATTGTTAAAGTTGGCCATAAATAAGCATTGAAGTAACCAATAAACGTTCCTGCACCCATGATGACCATCGGAGTAATAGAATTAGGAAGATAAATCTTAAAAAAGATTTGTATACTATTACATCCATCCACTCTCGCTGCCTCATCGTAATCTTTAGGGAAACCTAAATAAAATTGTCTAAAGAAGAACATGTTATATGCGTTTGCGACACCGGGAATAACTAAGACCCATATCGTGTTCATCATACCTAAAGAAGCGACGACGGAAACAGATGTTAATAAGATAGTAATACCTGGAATAAACATCGTGGCGATGACGATGACCCAAAGAACTCGTTTGAAGGGAAATTCAAGTCGAGCGAAGGCATAGCCCGCTAAAGAATTAACAAATAAAGAGAAAGTCATACCTAAGACCGCTACTAAGATCGTCATACCAAAACTTTGGAAGAAATTGACGCCGACGGTCGTATATTGAAGATAGAATAAACGCGAGAAATTATCGATTGTCCAATTGTAAGGGAAGACATGAAAATCGATTGAAAAGATTTCTTGTCGATCTTTAAACATCGAAATAATCGTGAAAAATAAAGGAATAAATAAGCAAAGTAAAACGAAGATGATAATAGCGTAAAGTCCAATGCGGATGAAGACGTTACTAACTTTCTTACGTTTTTCTAATTTTAAAACTTCAGCTTCGGAAATCACGCAACTTTTCTCCTTTTATTTTTCACATTAGTGAGGCTGAACACAACCGCGTTAATAGCCCCGATAAATAACATAATTAAAATTGATGAAGCAATAATTTCGCTTTGCGAAACATTACCGTTCGCTCTTGCGTGTATCAGATATAAAACTGGTGTCATCGTCGCATTAACGGGTTGACCATTAGTCATGATCATCGGAATTTCAAACATTTGTAAATTCGCTGTCACTAGAGTGACGATGATTAAAACAAAATAATTTTTTAATTGTGGTAAGACGATGTACCAAGTAATTTTAAAGAAACCGGCACCATCAACTTCCGCCGCTTCGTAATAATCCTTAGGAATATTAATTAAACCTGAATAGAAAATTAAGGTCGTATAACCGCTTCCTACCCAAATAGTAGGAACAATAATTGCAACGTAAGCCCAGAATTCATTCATCGTAAACGAGATAGGATCAGCGTTGAACCATTCCCCTAAGATGCCATTTATAACTCCACCATTGTAATAAGTTAAGAGAGTGAAGATACATCCGACGACGATACCAGAAAATAGATATGGTAAATAAATAATTGTACGAACGAAGACACCGAACTTATTTTTTACTCTTACTAAGACATTCGCGAAGATAAATGAGATGCTAACTTGTAAGATGACGACGAATAAAGTCATCAAGCAAACATTACCTAAAGATTTAAGAAATTCTTTATTTTGAAACACCTTAACATAATTATCAAACCCCGCAAAAACAGCTTCATTTGGTCCAGATTCGAAATAGAAGAAACTTCGATAGATGGACATGATAAGAGGAGTGATAACAAATATCGCTAACAAAATGACCGCTGGTGCGATTAAAAGTAAACCAGAAACTTTCTCTTCTTTTTTACGATCTTTTGGCAGGATATGGAAGCGTTTCATAATTATTGTCTCGGATTGTTATTTGCTAAATTATCTCTAACGATGATGCTTTGCACTTCTTGGTGACACGCTGCCACGACATCATCAATATTTTCACCCATTGCTGCTTCTTCAAGTAAACCTTCGACAGAAACAGAAATATCCCAACTATAGATAGGTTCTAAGACTGCTCTTGAAGCAACGTAATTAATTGTTTCATACCATTCGCTAGGAATAGTTGTTTCTTCTTCCATCTTCGCATCTAAGATAGCTTGAACAGATTTACGAGGTGAAACTTTAGAATAGAAAGCTCTTGTAAAATAATCGACTGTTTGAGCAGTATCTTCCGCCGTTAAGAATTTGATAACTTCCACTGCCATTTCGACATTTTCACATTCGCTAGAAATGACGTAAACCCAACCACCATTCGTCGCAGTTACTGTATCTTGATTACCATCGAATGTTGGCATGATAGCAAAACCAATATTTTCAATCATTTCAGGATATTGATTAGCGATCGTAGCAATGGACCAACTACCGCACGTCGTCATGATGGCTTTCCCATCACAAACATCGAACACTGATTCAGTGTAATCGCCGCTGGACAATGGAACGTAACCGTTTCCATATAAAGTTTGCCATACTTCCGCTAGTTTAGCGTAGCCTGGTTCCATAATTCTAGAAGTTGTCCAATCATCAGTGATGGCAAGTCCACCTGTGGCAGCATATTGCATACCCCAAGTACCCCAAGCACAAGCAACACCAGTAGGAACACCAAATGGATAGACGTTTCTTTTTCCTTCTGCTACTAAGTTAGTTTTGATTGTAGCGCAAAGTTCTAAAAATTCATTCCAAGTAGTTGGAATACTAGTCGTATTACCATAAGTTTGAAGTAAGTCTTTGCGATAAGCGATAATGGTTGATGGTTCCATGACGATTGGGAAACCATAATATTTACCATCGTATCTTACCCCTTCAGTAGCAGTTTCAGTTAAATCATTCCACACATCCTGATCAAAATAGCTCGTGATGTCGATAGCGCGACCCGCATTAATTTCTTTATATAAGTTTCCGTATGAAACTGTATAAATATCAGGTACGCTATTAGATTCATAGGCGCCACGAATTAAATCGTCAAACGAATTTGAATCGATGTAAGTTTGTGAAAGCTGGATACCATCATTAAGGTTATCGTTAAATAACATTCTATGATCAATGTTGATACGATTTTCCCATTCTTCAAAATCCATCATCCACATCTTAATTTCCGTTGCGCCATCTTCAAACTTTTCTTCTTTGTCGTTGATGTCGATGTCATCTGGTGGTTCACAAGATAGTAAACTAAAGGTTGATGTAAGTAAAATTATAGGCAAAATGTACGATTTGCGCATAAGCTGTCCTCCATTTGTGTTATTACACTTTAATTATGTGAAAAAATCCTTCTAATTCATAGTATTAAAAATAGTGAAAACATAACAAAAATTTGGAAAATTCTTTTTTATTGAACATTTTAACTATTTTTTTATAACTAATTTTTATTTTTTCTTAATTTAGCTTTCTTGTATTCCGTCGGATAACGTCCATCTAATTTATAGAACCATCGGGAGAACGTTTGAGGGACATCGAAATTTAAAATCTCAGAAATTTCTTTTATAGATTTAAATGAATATCTAATTAAGTTCTTTGCGTATTGTAGGCGCAGTCGGTCATAATATTTTTTCGGCGTCGTCTTATAAGTTTTCTTAAATAAATCGTTTAATGTCCAACTTGTAAGATTTGTTTTAAGTTCAAAATCTCTTAAGGTCAAATTTGTTTGAAGATTTTCAGCCATATATCTCACTAGAAGGCTCAAAGTGTCACTCTTTTTATCTTCTTCATGGTAGCCAATATGTTCTTCTATCAAAGTTGCAATTAATACTTTCAATAAACCTTCTAGATGAAATTCTTTGATTTCGCTATCGAAAGTATAAACATCGATCAAACGTAAAATTAAATCTCTAAAACGCGATGGATTTTTTAAATGAATTACACGTGGTAGATTAATACCATGTTCTTTTAAATAATCTTCGCGGAAGTACGTGAGTTCAATCTCGCGCATATCTTCTTTTCTTTTCATCGATACTGGGATGATTGAGGAAAGTTCATCTTTATTAAAATCGAAGTGAACGTGTGGTTGGCAGCAATTAACTTGATACCACGTAATTTTATGATGTTCATTCGGGCGAATGAAGACGGCATTCCCTTCTTTTACGATATATTTTTCATCATCAAATTCAATTTTCATCATACCTTTATCGATGTAGATAATTTCATGATCATAAATTGAACGATCTGCATAATAATCGTAAAGCCAAGTATGATACATAGCGAGTCGAATGTAAGGCTTAAAATCTAGTTCCATACTTACAAAATATATCCTATAACAAAAATTTACAAGGAGACTTTTTTATCAAAGGAACGCTTTAAAAGTTTAACTCTAAGTTACTGGTTATAAATTTTATCGACAAAACTTAGCTTTTTTTAAGAAGTGAGCAACAATATTCATATTTTTATACGCTACATTACTTTAACATAAAATGATGTCCCATTAGTGAGATAAATCTATATAAATTAAAGTTTTCATTAGAACAAAAATGACCTTTACTTATATGAAAATATGTTCATTACCATAAAAGTGTTTATATTACTATTGGGGCAAACTTTAAACATCGTATTCAAATGTCAAGATGAAGTACCTAAATAAAATTATTAATGAAAGATAAAATATCGAATCTACAAGATTTTAAATATATTTTTTAAAATTAATTTAGCAAAAAATCATGACTTAAGGTTACATTATCAACGTCTTTATTAATTTCGATACGATATAACCCAGGTTCAAAAACGAAGGTATGGTAATTTGTGTTGTAATATTTAAAATCATCTAAAAATAAAGTGAACTTAATTAGAACTTCTTCATTTTTTCTAAGATAAATTTTATCGAAACGTTTTAATTCACGTTTGGGTCGATAAACGTTTTTAGTTAATGGCTCAATGAAAAGTAAAACAGTTTCTTTTGCATCATATTCACCTATATTTTTAATCTTAAATGATACTTCTAATTCTTCATCTGGTTTAGTTCTATAAATCTTTAAATCGCTATAAAGGAAATTCGTATAACTTAAACCATAACCAAAAGGATATAGCACTTCTTTATGATGTGTAGTGAAATAGCGATAGCCTACATCTAAACTTTCTGCATATGAAATCACCGATTCATCAATGTAAGTAGATGAAGATGGATAATCATTTAAAGATAAGGCAAAAGTTTCTGCGAGTCTTCCTGAAAAAACTTCTTCGCCTGAAATAAGTTTAGCAAGTGCATCACTAACATTTTCGCCAGCAAAACCCACATAAACGATACAATCGACATCATCTTTTACTTCATTTAATTCAAAAGCTCCGCCGCCATAGACTAGTAAGATAATTTTTTTATTTGTAGACTTAGCTCTTTTAATAGCAAATATTTCTTCGTTTGCGAGTTTTAAATCTTGACGGTCAAAATCTTCACTAAATAAAGTTCTATCGCCTCCCACTCCTATAATAAGTACGTCATTTCCATGTGCTTTAGCAATAAATTGTTTAAAATTACCCATGACCATTGAATGTGCTCTATTTTCATAAACAATTTCGCCTTCATCAATGCTTAAATAACCATTTTCTTTTAAAGAAGTCGCTAAAGTCTTAAAAGGCTTATCAAGGGCGATAATTGAACTGCCCCCACCATTAAAATATCTGAATGTAGGTGCACCGCCTATTAGGATTTTTGTTGATTTATCTTTTAATGGAAGCAAGTTGTTTTTATTTTCTAATAATATAATTCCTTCTAACGCAACATCTAAGGCTAGAGCTTTTCTTTCTTTTAAAGTTTTTTGAACTTTTCTTAATGTTTTTTCTTCTTCGTTTTTCTTAATTAAATCCAAAACTTTTTGTGCTGCTTTTTTTAAGGCTTCTTTATCTAATCTTCCATTCTTTAAATCTAAGAGCAATTTATCTTCTAAATTTTTATCATAAGGCATGATGAGATGTAAACCAGCGTTAATTGAAAGAGTCGGATCTTTGACCGCTCCCCAGTCCGATATTATTAAACCATCAAAGCCATGAGAGTAAGCAAAACCATAAAGAGGTTTATTTTCACTCATTCTCACACCATTTAATAAATTATATGAACACATTAAAGTCCAAGGTTTGGCCTCAAACGCTCTTTTAAAATTAGTAAGATATATTTCTTGTAAAGTTCTTTCATCTACTTCACTACTTACCCAATTTCTTTGATATTCGCTATTATTGCAAATGTAATGTTTAAGGCTACTTCCAACATGTTTTTCATTTAATCCTTGAATATATGATTTAGCGATTTCACTACTTAGATAAGGATCTTCGCTATAATATTCAAAGTTCCTTCCACATAACGGATTCCTTTTTATATTAATTCCTGGAGCGAGCAAAATATCTAATTTTCTTTCTATGAGGTCGTCCGCGATGCTTTTTGCATATTCTTTCGCAAGTTTAATGTTAAAAGTTTGAGCTAATACTTCACTAGAAGGATAAGAAGTTGAAGGTATTTCTTTTTCCTCATCCACGAGTGATGAGTTTAAAGTACTTCTTACCCCTACTGGGCCATCGCTAACATAAACAGTAGGTAATTTATTATTTAAATCATTAGTCTGCCAAAAGTTCTTTCCCATGACTAATTTAATCATTTCTTCATAGGTGTAATTTGACGCTAAATATACATCTTTATTATTCATTATGTTTTCCTCACTTATATTAATAATCTTAAACAATAAATATTGCAAGATAGAAAAAGCATAATTAATTTGTGATTCCTAAATTATACATATGAGCTTTAATCATTCTATTAATACTTTAAACTAAAAAATTTTAGCTTATGTCTATTAGTGGTAAGACGTTATTTCACTTTTGCATCGATATAAAGCAAAACATCTACTAAAAAAAAGGCATATTACACTTATTTAAAGCGCCGGTTTTATCGTCTAAAAAATAAAAATGCTCGATTTCTCGAGCAAATATGAGTTTCTTTGGTGGAGATGCGGAGAGTCGAACTCCGGTCCAAAACTAGCCCACTACTGACCTCTACAGCTTAGGTCGTATTGTTTGTCAACGCCACTTAGATACGATCAGAACTCATGACATTCAAGGCTAATAAGTCTTATATCCATCCCTTAGCCAAAGGATGAATAAGTACACCTAGGAAGGGCGCCTTTTAGTCACGTAGGTGTCACATGACTAGAGACGAGCCTGCTTAGCGATGCTAATTTAAGCTAAGATTAAGCGCAGGCGTAAGCAACACGGTTGTTGTTGCTTGCATAAATAGGATTGCCAGTTATTCTAGCTAAGGCGATTACGTCGCAACTCGGCTGCCATCAATAGCAAATTAATCCTGTCGAAACCATGACATCCCCAATTTCAACGCCTACTATTATAACAAAATTCTAATCAAAATGTAAGGGATAAATATATATTAATACTACGTATTAAATATGTTTAAATTATTACTTTTTTGCATACTTACGATCGTAGATGAAAACGAAAGTAAAGCTAACGATAATCAAAATGAGAACGATAAAATCACATACGATAGTAAGAATTAAACCAATACCAAATGATAAATTATTAGTCACTAAGAAAGTAGATAGTGACATAAGTTGAACTGCAAAGCATAAATCGATGGCACTTGCTAGCGCAAGAAGAGCGCCGAGAGCAATTAAACTTTTAGAGTTATAACACATTAGAGCAATAAGTGAACCCAAAATAGCTAAAAAGTAAAGAGGAATTAAATATATAGATGGAACAAAATTGATACCTGTTAAAGAATCATATCCGCCAAAAATAATCATCCATAGTGGATAAGAATGATTGAAATCACCGCTAGTCTCAATAAGGCCATCTAATGGTAAAAACGCTAATGCGACAAGAGCGATAAATAGAGCGATAGATGAAAATATGATGGAATAGCGTTTAGATTTCATAGACATTATTTTATATCAATCGTCTTTTATTAAAAAGTATCACTTTTTCTAACTAGTCTTATTTTTAATTGAAAATATAAATGAGTTAATTTATAATCATTCACGCATTGTAATTATGGCGAAAGTTGAAAAAAAGAATAAAAATAGCAGAGCAAAAAATAACGTAAGGTTGTTCTTTAAAACCTTAGTGAACAATAGTGCATGTATTCGAGCAGGACGCGAAAAACCTTGGTACGCCGCACTTATTATCTTTTTTCTTTCCGTCATCATCGCTGTCATTCCAACTGTGGTAAGTCTTGGCAATGCTTATGGTTCATCTTTTATTCCTACCACTAATTACAACATGGATGTTGCTTTACAAGACTTCATTAAAGATATCAATAATTTGAATGTTAATGCAGAAGGCACTCCTCTTCATAGTGGTAAAGTCTTACTTACTATCGCTGAAGATGAAGAATATGGTAAAAGATTAGAAAATCCAGTCGAAGTAGCAGGTGAAGCAAATTTAATTTCTTGGGCTGAAGCTTATGGAAGTTCTACTTCCCCTTACGTTCACACTTATTCACGTGTTTCCGCACCTGATGAAGATGGAGAAGGCGAAGAAAGTGAAACAACAAGTGGACTTCCTACGACTTATAGAGATTTTGAAATTTATTTCTTTGCGGATGCGGATAACGCTGAACTTCATCGTTATTTTACAAACCTTTCCGCAGGACGCGATCCTTTAAAAGATGAAACACAAGAAGGCGACGTAGCGAGAAGCATTTCTTTCATCGCTTTCGGTCGTTATTCTTTTAGAGCTCAAATTTTTAAACCAGGTGACACTAGTGCCTTATCATCTTACGCTGGTGATTACTTATCTTTAGAAACCGGCTTTACTTTAAATGATTTAGGTAATGTCACCATTACAGTCGACGAAAAAGACATCACGTTAACTCCAAGTGATATGATCGATCCAGATGGGGAATACGTCATCTATTTCAACCAATGGAAAGAAGGCGTTTTCGATAACTTTAAGGAGATGTTTGATCTTGGTTACATTACGAACAAGAATACTTCTTGGTGGATGACCACTGTCATCACCTTATCCATCTTCATCATCCTCGGTTTATTCATGGGCCTTGTGGTCTTCTTCATCACGCGTGGTAAACGTAATCCATTTAGATACTTCACGTTCTTCGATGCTTATAAGATTACCGCTTGGACGATGCTTTCGCCGAGTATCTTAACTCTAATCTTTGGCTTCATCATGTCGCAACTTGCCCTCGTCGGCTTCGTCTTATTCTTCGGTATGCGTATCATGTGGATGAGCATGCGTAGTTTAAAACCTACAACTTAATAAATACATTTATTAATCGCAAACAAAAAGGCCCGAAGGCCTTTTTCTTTTAGCTTTATAAATAGTTCTTTTTATCATCTTCATCAACCTCGTCTTTACTATATATTCTAAATTTTGGGAGTTCAACTCCCCTTTTTTTGGAAAATAAATGAAAACGCAGAGAATATTAAATGATTAAATGAATAGAAAAACTACTTATTTAAATACTTTTCAAACGCTAGTTTGTATTGTGCAATTTTTCTTGAGCATCCTTACCATAATCGCAAATATAAACTTTTTCTAAAGAAGATGGTTGATATTCACTTATTACTTTTGCCACGACAGCGGCGGCTTCTTCAACTGGGTATTCATATATGCCAGTTGAGATGGGTGGAAAGGCAATTGTTTTAAGTTTCAAACAAAAAATTGACTAAACAATTAACATTCGTCCATTTTAATCCTTTTGTGGACGATTAAGTCAATAAAACGCCATTAAATCATTACTCCATGGTTGTACCAGTATAAGGTAAATTTCGATATAGCTACTACCTATATCAAAACTGTAAATAATATTGATAAAATCCCCAATAATCACATTTCAAAAAAGGAACACCTTCTATAATTAATAAAAAATCATAGGAAGAGAAAAATATGTTACGAGGAGATTATTGGATGAACATTAAACATGATTATTACATTAAAAAATTATCAATATCTGAAATTGCAAGAATTTATGGTATTGATAGAAAAACAGTAAGACGATATTTACCACAAATAAGAATTTTGGTGAATGGGCTGATGTATTTCAAGATAACACTATAAGTGCCGCTATACTAGATAGGATATTACATCATGCGAATGTTATAAAAATCATAGGTGATAATTATAGGCTTAAAGAAAGAGGTGATTATATAGTTATTAAAAACAAATAGCTGGGGAAAATTCCAACGTGATTTTTGGGGAAAATTTAAATGTTATTGACATTCCAGCGAAGGTGGCTGCAAGGAATATATTTAGCGTAAAAAAGCAGTCATTTCTGACCACTTCTCTTAGTACTTTAACTCTTCATCAAAATTATACATCCACTCAACCCAAGCTTTAATTGTGGAAGCTCTTCGATTTAAAGTTGATTCGGATAGTTTTTTATTTCCTGTGTCTTCCAATAGACTTTTCTTTATTACACCAACATCTATCTTTTTAGAATCAAAAAACATCAGATAATACTTTTTAAACGTGTCGTTATTGAGAAGCTGAGAGTGAATGTTCTTTTTGACTTCCATTTCATTGGTTTTGATAGATTTTGCCAATTCAGTGAACTTTTTATCGTGGGTAATATATTTTAGAAAAAGAAGCGCAGACAAATAATAAGCAACTTGTCTTGATGTTCCGACTTGAATAAGCTCCATAGCTTTATCCTTGTCATTCAGCACTTCCTCATCAGCCATCACAAGCTTAATAATTTTCGTCATGTCATTAGCTTGAGGAAAGGGGATGTTGTTATTCATTCCCCAGAAAATTGCTTCTCTTCCAGTCTTTCTCTCAGAACCCAAACAGTTTATTGAGCGGAGTGTTGTGAATTTACTGACGTCATAAAAAATCTTATAGTTTGGATCCTGCTCAAATAATTCAATGACTCTTTGAGTAGCGTTGTTGCTAATGATATCAAATGCCCCACGATT
Source organism: uncultured bacterium (assembly GCA_949297055.1). Classification (GTDB taxonomy): domain Bacteria; phylum Bacillota_I; class Bacilli_A; order RFN20; family CAG-826; genus CALVUG01. Next base: position 29,126 of record CASFRI010000028.1, read on the forward strand.
AATCGTTTTATCACATTCTTTTTTAAGTTTGACAAAGTCTTCAAATTCAAATCCTGTCATTTGATATTTGGTGAAACCATCATCATCTTCATAGTCATAAGGCGGATCAATATAAATCACATCTCCGTCTTTTGCTTTTGCAAGAGTAATCTCGTAGGAATTACTAAAAATCCTAATGTCATTTTCTTTAGCGCTGAGGTATTCGTGAATCTCTCTTAGATTATCTCTATCACAAATCGTAGGATTCTTATATCTTCCTATCGGGGTATTAAACTGTCCTTTTAAATTAACGCGATATAATCCGTTGTAACAAGTACGATTAAGAAAAATCATTCTAGCTGCTCTTTCGACATCAGTGTGATTGCTTGGCCATCCAGTTTCTCTATCCCAAGCTCTTACTTCGTAATAATATCCATCAGGATCATCAAAATAGGCTTTAGCATGTTCATCTAAAAGAGCGATTAAAGACTCAATTTCGTTTGATTGGATAACTTTATAAGCATTAATTAAATCGTCATTTAAATCACTGATTATAGCTTTTCTAGGAGCAAGGTCAAAGAAAACAGCACCACCGCCAAGGAATGGTTCGATATAAGTGTAGTTTTCGTTATCGGCTATTGAATCTTTTATGAATTCTTGAATGCGACCAAGTATTTGCCTTTTACCGCCAGCCCATTTTACAAATGGTTTCATTAATTATTTGTTCCCATTTAGTAATTCTAGCATCTTTTCATAAATCATTCTTTCAATATCTTCTTCAGATATCTTATCTAGTAGTCTGACGCTGCCGATGACGGATACATATTTACTAATTTCTGGGTAAATATCGTTATCTTCGGCGCCACCAAATTCTTCTAAAGCTCGTTTTTCTCCTCTTAAAATTCCTCTAACAAGATGTTCTTCAGATGAAAAAGCTCTCCAAGTTAAGTTTCTAAATCTTTCAGGATTATTAATTACCCACTTGGTTAATTCATATTTGTTTTCACCTTTTGATTCATCAACAGTCAACGCCACACGAAAGAAGCATCTTGAAAGTACACCAAACATGAGTCCTCTTCTGGTACCTTGAATATGCATCCAGTGGTCTTTAATAGTTGATTCACCTCTAACTCTCATCATCTTTTTGCTTACGAGATAGAATTTTTCAAAGTGAAGCCAGAGCCAGAATTTTTCATCACAAACAATGTATCTTGGCAATTCTTTTAAAGTTTCATAAATGGTTACTGAATTTTTGAAGTCAATATATTTATCGCCACTATCTGGATTGTCTTGAAGCTCAAAGTCAGATATTTCAATTTTCTTTTCTACAAACATTGGTTGCGGAAAAGCTGAATAAATCCATTTATTATTATCGTTCTCCTGAATGTTTTTAGTAACGCTTGCTAAATTCTTTTTTAAATAAAGCAATGCATTTTCACTTAATAATTTAATATGAATTTTATTAGGCATTTTCGCTACCTCCTATATCAATTTTGTTCGTTTCATTAACTAGTTTTGATAATGATTCGCCAATTGGTTTGCCAAGAAGATCCTGAGCTAAAGTTACTGGGGACATCTTTGAGAACTCGTCAGTTGTTAAATCAATTCCTTTTAATCTCTTATACGCTGTTTGAATTGAGCGGAACCATAGATATTGGTTACCAACATCGTCTAAATCTTTTGTCTCGTCATTTAAAACTTGTTTGCATAAAGACAATCCTTCAATTAAAGATGGGACTAAAAGCATATTGAAGAAGACTTCTTTATATGTTGGAACTGTGTAGATTACTTTGTAATTTAAATAATCTTTTTCAGAAAGAGTGATAGAGATTTTTCTGCCAATGTTGCATTCAACAACATATTTGCCTTCTTCTAAATCGTGGTCGACATTAATCGCGAAGATTGATTGAACTAATGTTTCCTCGGCTTCTTCGTGTTTGAATCTAACATTAAACCCGTCATATACGCCCAAAATATCGTATTGGTCAATATCAAACTCTAAGCCTTGATAATCTTCTTCTAACTCATTTGAAGATAGTTTAAATGGCTTTTTAGCGGTCGCGAACATTGAAATATCAACTTTCTCAGTAAAATCTACCTTCGGTAGTATAATGCCTTTTGATTCTCTTCCAACTTCATACCCTCTTCTATAAACTGTATCCGAACACTCGACAATCATAGTTATTTCAATTTTGCCTTCTTCATACAATTGATTGATTGTTTGACTATCAGTCACGAAATGAACATTCTTTAAAATATAAGCTGCCTCAGTTTCTAAAGGTTCAAATTCCATAAAGAAATCTAAATCTTTAAAATTTGAGAATACCGCATTGTGGTTAATCACTGGATACGGAAATAATTTATTTCTTACTTGCATATAACTTTTACCTCGCTTCCAAAGTAACCAACCGAATTGGTTTTAACATCTAATATGACTTTCTCATTTGCTGAGATTTCAAATGGACCATATTCAACTTTGTCTTCACTTTCAATGGTCATGCCATTTTTCTTCATTTCTAAAATTTCAACCGCTGAAGCATTATTCGCATCATCTAATAACAACAAGTCTAAATAGCATGTTTTGAAGTCAATTGGAGCAATAAAGATAATTCTCAGCCTTCCTTCTTCTTTGTTTGTAGAAATGACTTTGTAACGAACACCAGCGAGCTTTTGACGTTTGAAAATTACGTCATCTCCTTCTTTTTCGCGACTACTTTCACTTCCAGGACGATTTCCACCACCTTCGACATCATTATGACCATCTGGATGAGAAACATCTCCATCTTCGGTATTATCAATAGCACCTACATCTGGTTGTAGACTATTGCCGTCATCAGCTGGATTCTTTGCGTTTTTCTCAATTGTTTCATTTCTTTTTGGCTTAGAAATTGTTACAGACTCAATTGGTTTTTGATTGCCATTCGTTTCGTTTGAAGAATCTCCAACGCCTGTATCCGGTAAATAATCACCGGCACCATTAGGATCAAGAGGTTGCTCATCGCCGATTTGCAAGCATTCAATGACTCTATCTCTAATTTGTTGTTTAATTGAGCGCAAAACATTCTCGACTTCTAAACGAGTTGATTTATCTTTTATTCTTTTTGTTTCCCAATCGATGTGCTGAGCGTTTTCTATCTCGCGTAGAGTTTTTCCTAAAAGATTGTCTTCTATAATGCACATTGCAGAAACTCTAAAGCTGGCTCCAAGCGGTTCGTCTTTAATTTTCATTAAAGGGTAACGAATCATTGTGCATTTATGGGTTGCTAATTCATCTTCTTCTTTTGATAAAGGAAGCACATATAACGAACAATTGCCATAATCAGTATCAATATCGTAAACACTAACTTTCTCTGTGTCAGTTAACAATCTATATTGAGAAACAATACTACTCTTGTTTGCTTTGTAGATGATTGAATCATCATAAACTACGTCTTTTACGCTTCCATGATTGATAAGCATATCATTAATAGACACCTCTAAATCGCCGCGCACAATAGCTGGCATAAATGAATCTAATAAGCTATTAATTATTTCTTTTTCCCATTCTTCATTGGTATTGAAGGCAAGAATAAAAATATCTGTACCATATTCATTAAGTTTTCTCTTAAATGATTTATCTAACGACTGAATGGAGCTAATCGGATCATTAAGATTGTTTGAAGAATAATATCCTTTGCCTTGTGTATAATCTCTGTTTGCATCATTGCTGTCATCTAAATAACCAGAAATCAAATCTGATACGCCGATAAAGCCAACAAAATCACCTGCTTTACCATCAATATCTTGATTTGCTCTTGTAGCATAGAAAGCCGTTGATACTTCAGACATTAAATAAGCAGCATTTTTTCCTAATCCTTTTGATCCTGCTGCTAAAGTAGTGCCTTTTTCTGATACACCTGTGCCTTTTGTTAAAGCAAGGAATTTATTGTTCTTTTGTTGGTCGGTATTAACACCAACAAGACCTGTAGTATTAAAATCGCTTACACGTAAGCAAGTAATACTTTCTTTATTTAATACGTTTAATAAATCGGTATAGATTTTTACATAGTCTGGTTTGTGCGACCAAAACTCTATACATCTTCTAACTTGTTCTTTTAATTCGTTATAACCTGGAATTAGGTTTGTGGCCAGCTCAAAAGTGTTGAACTCAACAATCGTTGGATTCTCATCGGAATCTCGTGCATCAATAGAGTTTTGTAATATTTCTCTCGCAAAAGCTTTGAATGGTGTTTTCTTAAATGTTTCGGTATCACCACTGCTAATTCCTTTTCTATCCCCGTGTCCACTTGCGGGGAATCTCCATCTGTTTTCCATATACTCTCTCCCTACAACTCAAATCTTTTTGGGTTTTTGTTTTTATTGCGTCTTAAAAGCGTTTCCTTAGACTTCTTTGTTTCTAATTCAATAGCTTTAAAAATCTTCTCAATATCTTCATCTGTGTATTCGTAATATGAAGAATTGCCCAAGTTTGTAAGCTGAGCTAACATGGCTAATATTTTTGATACTCTGTTTTCAGATATCCTTTTGAAGTTGTCTCTTTTTATATCCATATCAGCAGCCCCTTTCTTCATTTTCGATTGTATCAGATCAAAATAAAAAACACAAATAATTTCGTAATATTTTTGCAATATTTTTTGATTATTTTGTGTTCGATTGCCTATTTAAAAGTATTTTGCTAAAGCAAATTTATGGTAAAAGTAAACGTCTTATAAGTGCCGTTGCTGTAATCAATTTTAAAGGTGTCATTTAAGTAGCTTCTCACAACTCCAAGAAGAAGATATTTGTTCCACATTCTTCCTATATTTGGTAACGATGAGTATCCAGCGAATGTCTCACTATCAATGCTTCCGAAACTTTTAATATAGCATATGAGTTCTTTTTCAATCTTATCTAGTTTGTCTTCGTCTAAATCGAAAACTTCTTTTTTAATAGCTCTTTCTTGATCTACTTGAACGTAATCATCAGAAATATCAACAAAGAATGTTGGATAGTTCATCAGTTTCTTTAAATGCATTTTATTTGCATAATTATTTAATTTGGTTACCGATATTTCATCTTGATCATATGCATAAGACACAATTATGTCATCGTTCTCTAGTTTGATCTCTTTATCTTTTGAGATAAACGGTTTCTTATAGTAATAGTCTTTTTCAAAATAAGCCATAACAAATCTAAATAAATCTGCTTGGTTATTAAAGCGGCCTAAAGCATCTAGTGAATCAGCATGAACAATAGACATGCGTGCATATAGTTTTCCTATTGTAATAACCGGGGTGTTCAAAGACTCAAACAAATAATCAATTTCCTCTTTTAATTCAGTTTTGAAATGTTCATCTATTTTGCACTGAGTAACAGCATCGTAGAATTCTTGATTTTTATAATACTCATCGAGTCTATTAAGTGTTTTAATTGTTGCTTCAATGTTTTTTTCACTAGAAACGAATTTGTCTTTAGCTTTTTGGATAACTTTTATTTTGTAATTCAAAAAATTGTAATACTCATCAAAAAGGAAAAAATCGTCATATCCTTGAGATACCATACCCAGCAATTGATTAATTACTTAATTATTTTTAACCATATTTTATAAAATTTATATGTTGTTTTTCATCACTAAGTCGTTTCCTCATCTTTTTTTTAAAGATTACAACAATAGCAAAGATGTCCCTTACACTTTAGATAACTTATCTTATATAAAAGACATGTTCTCTTTAAAAAACATTATATACTCAATGTAACATTTGCATAAAAAGACATATTCCTGTCTACAGTGTTCGTAACACATTTTTAAGGTCAAGAAGAAAGAAAAAACACTAGCGGAACTATCGCTACTTCTGGTGCTTCACCAGTTTCGTAACATTGATTCAAAATCTATCAATTTTTAGTGTTTTTTTACTGCTTTTTCGCCCTTCAAAGATAAGCCACAAATTGTTTCAACGTGCGATGCTCTATTTTATTGTTTATATTTTACGAGGGTTGAAACTCACGAATTGCTTACCTTTTGGGAGTTGTTCGAAATTATTGTTTATCTTTTTAGTTACATAGTAACTAAGTAAAAAAGACATGTTACTTTGGTTGTGACAACCCCTCAAATTAATTGAAAATCATTATGGTTTTAAACAGCCAAGAGGCACAACGTATACTCCATTATCATCTCTTAACGCCACATTTGTTCCTGTTACAACCATCAAGAATGCTGGTTTAGGATGTTCTTTATCATCGATATCGTTAGCAAGTTCAACAAGTTTAGTTGACGCTTCTTTAATTTCTTCTTCATCCCCAAGTTTGACTTCAACAAGCGCCCAAGAACCATCATTAAAAACAATAACAGTGTCGGCTTCTCTCTTTAATTTATCTCTATAGTGATATACTTCGGCACCAATCGTATCACAATATATTCTTAAATCTCTAACTACTAGTGACTCAAAAAACAATCCGAAAGTTCTCATGTCTGAAAACATACTTTCTGGAGTGATACTTAATGCGGAAGTAGCGATTGATGGATCAACAAAATGTCTTGTGTTTTTTTCTCTTATTGCGGTTTTGCTTCTTAGATTAGGATTCCAAGCTTCAAGCTCTTCGATAACATAAAGACGTTGCAATGCTAGCAAATACTTAACAAATGTATCCTTGTCAATTTCATCACCATTTTCTTTAATATCAGCTTTTATTGATTCATTAGAAGCTGCGGTTGAAATATTTCTAGCATACGCCCTTAATAATTTTTTTGCTCTTTGTTTGTCTTTACGAAGAGGAACATCCTTAAGGGAAAACAAATCTTCTTCAACTAAACCATTAAAAAATGTTTTAGCCTGTTGGAGAGATACTTCTTTATCATTATCAATAGCAAGCGGCCAACCACCTCTACAAACTAAATACGAATAATCAGAAATTGTTTTTTGACAAATAGCGGCATTGAATATTCCTTTCCTTAAATTGGAAATGGAAACATCACCACTACTATCCCCGCTTTCAAATAGCGAGAGAGGTCTCATCATTTTTTTGATAATTCTACCAGTGCCAGTATGTTTTTCGTTTTCTTCGCCCGCTAATGAATTAGAAGTGGTGTTATCAGTGACACTACCAGTTAAAATGTATTGGCCAAAACCACCATTTTCATCGACAGCCTCTTTTATAGAATTCCAAATAAAAGATATTATTTGCCATTCATCTATTAAAATTGGTTTATCTCCGCTATTTAGTAGTACTTCGGGCGCCTTCTTTGCAAGATTAACGTATTGATCCCTTGTTTTTTTCTTCATTAAATCAACGATAGTTTTAGCATGTCTTTTTGCTGTTCTAGATTTACCGCACCATTTTGGACCAACAATCTGAATTGCTCCAACTATTTTTAAATAAAAATCTAATTCCTTATCAAATAAACGTTCAATATATTCTTTTTCCATGGAAGATACCTCGATTAGATGATATATCAACGAGAACAAAACCGCAAGTTTGGATTAAAATAAACCGCAAGTTTGGCAGAAAATAAATCTCATCTTTAGCTTACAATAAATCCCAAATTTGTAACGCTCAAGGAAAAACTTTATAGATATGTTCCTAGTATCACCACCGATACCTAAAAAAGAAAAACCACCAGTGGAGTTATCATTGCTTTTGGTGGCTGATTATTTTTCTCAAATTTCATTAAAATTTTACTATTTTAGTGGACTTTTCGCCCTTCAAAGATAAGCCACAAATTGTTTCAACGCGCAACGCTTTGGGAATATGCTTAATTTAGGACTACTTTTTATAGGGTTGCACGTGGTAAATGGATAGTCTTTTTACGGTGCATGTAATTGTCAATTAGAAATTGCGGTTTTTCAGCGGTCGAAAATGTAGGTATCTAACGACTTCCTACATCACCTTCCTCATCATAAAGTAATTTACCTTTAATTCGATATGATTGTCCGGTTATTTTGATTATATACGAATGATGGACAAGGCGATCAATAATTGCGTTAGCTAAAGTATAATCTCCAAACGTATTATTCCGATACATCACATATTTTATTCCGATAACACTTTTATATTGTTCCGATGAGTGATATAATCCTTCCTGTAGGAGGATAGATCACTATGGCAATGACAACTAAACAAGCTAGTGAAAAATGGGGAATCTCTGATAGAAGAATTCGTATCCTTTGCTCTGAAGGAAAGATAGAAGGTGCCGAACTAATTGGTAAAACCTGGTATATACCTGATAACGCTTCTAAACCAGTTGATGGTAGAGTTAAGAAACCTAATTCCTATTTATTAAAGATTGAAGAACTAAAGAAAGTGCTTGATAATAAAAGGCATTTAACAGAAGGTGAACTTCAAAGATTAAACGAAGAGTTTATTGTTGAATATACTTATAACAGTAACGCGATTGAAGGTAACACATTAACATTAAGAGAAACTGAATTAGTATTGCGTGGCCTTACCATTGATAAAAAGCCTCTTAAAGATCATATGGAAGCAGTTGGCCATAAAGAAGCTTTTGATTATATCGTTGATTTAGTAAAAGACAAAACTGAATTATCTGAATTTATCATCAAACAAATCCACTACCTCGTTTTAGCGGACAAACCTCAGGATAGAGGAGTCTATCGTAAAGTTCCAGTAACCATCATGGGAGCAAAGCACACTCCTGTTCAACCATATTTAATTGAACCAAAGTTACAAGAATTACTTGAATGGTATAAAAATAGCGATGACGACTTCATCACTAAGTTAGCTAGATTCCATATTGAATTTGAAGGCATCCACCCATTCATCGATGGAAATGGAAGAACCGGAAGATTATTAGTGAATCTTGAATTAATGAAACTTGGTTATCCACCTATTGATATTAAGTTTGCCGATAGGATGGCATACTATGGTGCTTTTGATGCCTATCACGTCAAACATGATTTAAAACCAATGGGTTCACTATTTGGAAGATATCTGTTTGAAAGATTGAGTAAATATGTTTCTATTCTAGACTAAGCGGCTCGCCGCTTTTTCTTTTGTACATTAAATAGATTTTTAGTATAGAAATTAAGCCATACTATTACCAAATTGTAATATATTGGTTACTTTTTTATATTTTTAATTCACTAATATCTAATTTTTCTTTGAATAATTAATGTATAAATTCTATTTATCATATCGATATTGATATCTTTAATAACTTTTTGAGAACCAAGTTTAATTCTTTTAGAACATCCTTCTTTAAACTTTCCAGAAACAACAAATCCAGCAAAGTCTGTTTCCACCACTACTTTTAAATCTATAGGTTCATTATATTTCTCGTATTGGCTCGAATAACATTCAAGAACAAATTTGGTCATGGCCTCTCCAGCTATTCTTGAATCATTAAACTTTTTTATCGTCATTTTTTTATGACTTAAAACATCTTTATAAAGAACCTCATCTATCTCTAAATCTAGACAATGGTGTCTCTCCAAACAATTACGTATATATAATTCATAGAATAAAATTGCGATTCTCTTTTCTAATAATTCGTTAGATATCATCATGCAAACCAGTTTTAATTATTTTATCATAGTACTATTTGGGACAGAAAATATAAAAAGCAGGGTTGCAGCACCCCGCTTATAACTGCCAAAATCAATAAAAAGTGACTAATCAGCTAATCTATAGGAATTAGGCAAGCAATGATAATTAATTGCAATCAATTGTCCAACACTATAACTATTTGTGTCGTCCTTAACGACTTCGACGATTTCAAAATATGCTTCACGGAATTCTTCGTAACCTTCTTCATCAAGATCGAGGTTATTATCCATTTCGCTTTCGGTGTCGAATTTAACTTTAACAATTGCACCATCGTTTAATTCAAAAAGAAATAATTTGTCTTCGTTTTTGAATATAAAATCATAGAAAGGTCCAATTATTTTTTCTTCGTATTCATTTAACCACCACATATTTAATCCTCTTTAAATCCATCTGGTTTAACTAGATACATATGTGATCCAGTTTTCGATGTTATTATTATAGCATTTGTTGTTGGATGAGCATTACCGTGTTTGTCAACATACATACCAATTATTTTGCCAGAATGCACTCGATATTTGTTGTCACCAACTTTTTGAGCTGTTGGTAAATGTGTATCAATAAAATTTTGTATATTGTCCTTTGGCATAGTAACATAGCTTTTTTTCTTCAACATATTTTTTTGGAACTTTTATCATGCCTACCCTGTTTATCCCAGCTAAGTTTAGAAGAATTAGAACCAGAGCCACCGCCATGACCGGAAGCACTACCGCCCATTATTTCCTTGCCTCAGTTTGTTCGCTGTCGAATTGAATAACATTTACGTGATATTCTTCACAAATGCTTTTCATTTCTTCTATTTTGTACATACTTATCCTTTCTATTTAGTCCGAGTTTTTGTCTGCACTCCCATACATAGGATTTTCTATTTACTCTAAAAACTGGATTTTGAATTTAAAAATCTTTTGGCTTCAAACAGGCAACAATAATTAAGCCAAGCAAGCCCAATACTAAACCGTCGAATATCCAGCCACCAACACTTCTGTTTTTGTGACTCGCAATAATTGGACAGGCTATTGTACTAATAATTGTATTAATGACACCAAGAACTAATGCTACTTCTATTATTTCTACCTCCCTGTAATAGATTACAGCAAAGCCAGATTTAAAATGGATTTTGTCCCTAAAAAGGTTACAAAAAAGGAATACTCCTCGATTAATCGATTTGTATCCCATTGATATCAAGTAGTTTGCACATTCTAACAATTGACTCGAAATCGCTGTTGTGATTAAGCAAACGATTAAGAGTTTTTCTTGTAGAGCCAAATTCTTTAGCGAATTTTTCTTGGCTATCGTATTTGTTTTTGATACGCCACTTGATTTCTTCCATCAAAGCTGTGGAAGAGTAAATGCCAGTATTTAGATTCATTAGCAGTACCTCCTCCACCGTTTATTGCTAAACTCAGAGACACCGCCTGGCCTAAGTATTTTATCACATACTTTCGTGTTTTATTAGTTTTTGTAGAAATTGAATTGATTTAATTAATTCTTCTTCTGTTGGTTCCGTTCCTTCTTTTGGATGATGAAAATAGTTTCTAATATATGATGGTATAGTTACATATATATATTCTTTAGGTTTTATAGTTCCGTCAGGCTTTCTAACCATTTTCTTAAAAGTCCATGGTTTGAAATATTCAGGACCATATAATGCCCCGTCTCTAATGTGCTTATCGAGTTTTAATGGACTATCTAATCCGGTAATATCAGTGTAATAAGCATAAAGTTCATTATGATAATCGTATGTTGGAATTCCAAATATAACATAATCTAATTCTGCAAAAGTAAATTTAGGTAATACGATTAAATCCTGATTAACAATATCAGTTTTTATATCTCCGTTCTCTTTTGAGAAACGGACAATCAAAACATCGCCCATGTTTAACAGGGATTCAAGAATTTTCTCTGAATGAGTAGCAATAAACATCTGTGGAATTTCTCCATCTTGATTTGAAACCATTTCTTTGAAAAAACTTATTATGTGTTTTTGCCATCTAGGGTGAAGAGAGGTTTCAGGTTCATCAAAAAGAATGAAATCTGTAGCCACAACAATATTTTGAAGAACGCTCATCTTAAGTAATATTTCTTGTTGGCCTGATGAAAGTTTTGTTAAATCAATATTACTTTTACTTCCATCAATAAGTTTAAGAGCTTCTCCACCACATTTAATTCCTGATAATTTGTTATTCAAATAAGCGTTTAGGATTACTTCATCATTAAATAAAGAAACAAAATCTTTGCCCAGGATTTGTGTATTGATTTTTGATGTTCTTCTTAATGAATAAGGATTCTTTCCACCAACCAAATCTTCATTTGAATCAATTGGGAAAGGTCCATTATTACCATTTATTTTTTTAACTATTTCATTTTGAGAAAGAGTATATAAAGAGTTTTGCCTTAAAAACAAAGGATGAAAACCTAAATCACTAATAATGTCTATTCGTGATTGCTTATCAATGATGTATTTTGATTTGCTGTAATTAAAAAGTTCATTCAACACCGTTGTCTTGCCACATCCGTTTTCTCCAATAAAAACAACAATCGGGAAAGGCTTTCCTGTTGAAGCATTAATAAAATTAAGATTGATGTCTTTTAGAATTGGGTGGTTTCTAATTTTCAATTGTTCTAAATGCATAACACTATTTTATCTTACTGACAATTATTGATTAAGCAAATTTTGTCCCTGCATTGGTTACAAAAAGTAAACAAAAGTATTCAAACTGTTTCTTGAAGACCGAAAAACTGATATAGCTCAAACCAATAACCTTTCACCATAGAGTCCTGCTGTAATTTTGAGTTATTTTGAGAATATTTACAAAAATAGCGCTTCTAACTAGGAGCACTATATTGCAAAAAACCTCGATGTAATCGGAACAATTTTCTAGTTTTTTTATCCATTATAAATAAGGGATACAACGCTCTCTACGTGCGATGTGCGAGGGAACATATCGAAAGGAACAACTTCTTTAACTTCGTAATAATCTTTTAATAATTCAACGTCTCTTGCTAAAGTCGCAGGATGACAAGAAATATAAATAATCTTTTTAGGCAAACTTTCTTTTATTGCATTGATAAAATCTAAACTTAAACCTTTTCTTGGTGGA
>CASFRI010000029.1 GCA_949297055.1 uncultured bacterium
TCTTTATGTCTTGGAAGCGCTCATTATTTATTTTTAGTTATTCAACTTTACGTTCCTGATGCCGTCGCGGGCAATATATTAATTGTTTTAATAGCCGCTATTTTTAGCGCTTTACTTATCGTCTTTGCTTCTTTTTCAATGAAAGTTAATATCGTTTGGATCATCATTTCTTTCGTTTTCTATTTTATCGATTCCATCATTTCTATCTTTTCATTCTTAGATACAGGCTTCGCTAATTATTGTGTGGCCATGTTTTGTCACATCGTCATTTTATTTTTTGCATTTTTATGCCTTTATTCGTATTATAGTGTCATTTCTATTGAAAAACGTTTTAAAAACGTTAAAGTAGTAAAAGGAAAAATAATTAAGGAAGGAGAGAAAGTAGATGAACAACACAAATACGATTTCCTCGAGAAATAAAGCTCATAGTTCCATCTTGTTCATCGTTTATGATGTTCTCCTTTTCAACAAATTTGATGTGCCTTATGAAATTAAAGAAATTATAGAAAATATCGTCGGAGGAAATTATGACGAAGTTGATCCATTCATCAAAGAATGTGTCATTAAGACTTTGCTTCATGAAGAAGATATTAAATCCTTAATTTCGCCTCATCTTATTAAGTGGCGTTATGAAAGACTACCGTTACTAACGCGTGCGATTTTTCTTTCTAGCGTCGCTAAAGTTAAATACCTTAGTGATTTTAGCAAAGAAGTCGTCATCGATAATGCAGTAAAATTAGCCAAGCGTTATTTAAATCCGAACGATTATCGCTTCATCAATGCGATTTTAGATAAAGTTTTATGATTAATGCTGAAAGTTCTCACGTCTTTAGCGTTTTTGAGATTTCTTCTTTTTTAAAAGAAAATATCGAATCTAATCCTTATTTTTCTTCTATTTTACTAAAAGGAGAAATATCAAATTTTTCTTTTAGCCACGGTAAGCACATGTATTTTTCGTTGAAAGATGAACAGGCTTTAATTAAGGCTGTGATGTTTAGTTACGATAATATGAAACTTAACTTCTTACCAAAAGACGGCGACGAAGTAATCGTTCGAGGCGACATTAAAATTTATTTAAAAACTGGTGTCTATCAAATAGTCGTCCATCAGATGGAAGAAGTAGGTACAGGTAAAAAATTACAAGCCCTAGAAGCTTTAAAACGCAAGTTATACTTAGAAGGATTATTCGATGAAAATAAGAAAATGAAAATAAAAGAAATTCCTTCTAATATTGCTTTGGTATGCGCACCTAAAAGTGCAGCGCTTAAAGATTTAATATTTAATATTAATAGACGTTTTCCTTTAGTTAACATCTTCATTTTTCCAAGTCTAGTGCAAGGCGAAGACGCTCCTAAGGCTTTGATCAATGCTTTAAATAAAGCTTTTAATTTTAAAGAAAAAATTGACACTATTATCGTCGCAAGAGGCGGAGGATCAAGCGAAGATTTAGATGCTTTTAATGATGAAAAATTAATTAGATTCGTCGCTAGTAGGCCTATACCTTTAATTTCCGCTGTCGGACATGAAATTGATTTATCTTTACTCGATTTGGTAAGCGATGTAAGAGTATCGACTCCGACAGCTGCGGCAGAAAAAGCCGTTCCGAACAAAGATGATATATTGTTGGATTTAGATCAAAAGCATAATTTATTAACGAAAAATATGCAAAACCACATATTATCGCTTCATTACCGTTTATCTTCTTATAAGAATATGGATTTTTTTAAAGCTCCAGAAAGCATGTATATTAAAACTCTAGCTAGACTAGAAAACACTAAAAATTTATTTATTAAATCGATGAAATATCGTCTAGATAAGATGAAAGGCGCTCTTCAAAATTATCTTTTAAGGCTTGAGGCAAATCACCCCAATCAAGTTTTAAAAAGAGGTTACGCTATTGTCGAAGGTGAAGAAAAACTCATCACTAGCGTAAAAAATGTTAAAATTAAAGATACATTACGTATTACACTTAAAGATGGAACGCTAGTGAGCGAAGTTATTAGAAAGGAATAAAGGTTATGGCAAAAGATAAAAAATCGATGACGATCGAAGAAGGCTTAAAGAAGCTAGACGAAATTGTCACAAATGTCGAAAATGAAACTTTACCTTTAGAAAAATCTTTAAAATTATTTGAAGAAGGAATGGAAATTATCAAAGATTTAGAGAAAAGATTAAACGAAGCTGAAAGCAAACTTGCAAAAATCGTTAAGGAAGATAATATAACGGAAGATTACATAGATTAGTGTTAATTTAGTAAAATATTAGTATTTATGTCTAAGAAGAAAGAAACGAAACATTACCCATTAAAAGATATAAAATCACCTCTTTTTTTAAAAGATTTAAGTTACGATGAACTCGAAGTTTTAGCAAAAGATATTCGAAACGATATTATTGCTAACGTTTCCGAATCGGGAGGCCATTTATCTTCTAATTTAGGTGTCGTCGAATTAAGCATTGCTTTACATCGTTCTTTTGACTTTAAAAAAGATTTATTACTTTTTGATGTTGGCCATCAATGTTATGCCCATAAAATTTTGACGGGCAGATCATTAAAAAACATCAGAACTAGAAAAGGTGTATCTGGTTTTATTGATCATCTTGAATCTCCTTATGATATTTTTGAATCAGGTCATTCTTCAACTTCTATCTCGGTCGCGGATGGACTAGCCATTGCTAATCTTGATAAAAAAGATAAACCTTACATCGTTACTTTAATTGGAGATTCATCTTTACTTAATGGCGTAGCGTTCGAAGGTTTAAATTTTACAGGGCATTTTAATTTACCTTTAATTATCGTTTTAAACGATAACGGGATGTCGATTACTCCAACTGTTGGAGGTCTTGGAAAATTTTTCTCGAAGATTTCTACTTCTAGTGCGTATCTTGAAACGAAGAGTGCTTATCGTAAATTACTTGGTAAAACACGTTTTGGGAAGAAAATTTATCTACGCAGCATTCGTACAAAAAACGTCATCAAAAGATGGCTTGTTCCAACGACGTTGTTCGATAATTTAGGCTTTACTTACATCGGGCCAATCGACGGACACGATATTCGTCTTATCGAAAAGTGTATTAAAAGAGCTAAAAAAGCGACGAGACCTGTCTTAATTCACGCTAAAACTAGAAAAGGCTTTGGCTACGATAAAGCAATGGTGGATAAAGAAGGCTATTGGCATGGGGCAAGTCCATTTCATGTCGAGACTGGTGAACCTAAAAATATGCATCATGGTTACGTTTCATATTCTCATATTTATGGTGAACTAATTTATGAAACAATTAGAACGAATAAAGATGCTTACCTCATCACTCCAGCGACGCCAGTCGGGGCAAATTTAATGCCTATCGCTAAAGATTTTCCTAATCGCTTTTTTGATGTAGGTATTAGTGAGGAACATGCTCTTTCTTTTGCAGAAGGTTTAGCGTTAGGTAATAAATTACCTATAATATCGATTTATTCTACTTTCTTCCTTCGTGCAGTAGATCAACTTATCACTGATTTGGCTAGACAAAGATTAAAAGCTATTTTAACAATCGAAAGAGCGGGTTTAGTAGGATTAGATGGAAAGACACACCAAGGATATTTTGATAACGCTATTTTCTTTGCTTTGCCACATGTAAGTGTCGCTATGGCAAGAAATAAAAGCATGGCTAAACAAATATTTGAGAACGCTTCAAAAGCCTCAAAAGATGTGCACGTCATTCGCATCCCACGTGATTATATTAAAGAAAATGAAAAAGAAAAAAATTATAGTTCTTTAAAAATAGGTGATTGGTCAACATTGAAAGATAACAATAGTGATGTCGCCTTAATAAGTTATGGACCAATTTTAAATAAAATTATGGAAAGATTATCCAAAGATAATATAAATATCGATGTGTACGACGCCATCTACCAATTACCGATCGATTTGAATTTATTAGAAAAGATTGCTAAAAATCATAAAACTATTATTATTCACGATGCTTATTCGACTAAAAATGGTTTAGTAAATGAAATTATTTATCAATTATCTTTACTTCCTTATGAAAATAAAATTATTTCAGTTTGCATTCCTAATGATTTCATCGAACGCGGCTCAATCGAAGAACAATTAAATGAAGCTAAAGTAAACGTCGAAACTTTAATTGAAATGATTAAAAATAATATCTAGGAACTTTTTTAGATATTTGGTTAACATAATAGTTGTATAAGAAAGAAAATTTTTTTATCATATTAATATGAAATACATCGTTCATATCGATTTAAATGCTTTTTTTGCAAATGCGGAGATTTTAAGAGATCCAAGTTTGAAAGGTTTACCGCTCGCCATTGGTCGTAACGGCCGTTCTGGCATCATTTCAACTTGTACCTACGAAGCAAGAAAATATGGCGTTAAAAGCGGGATGCCCACATTCATGGCATTAAAAGCTTGTCCGCATTTAATCATAAGAAAAGAAGATTTCGCATATTACCACGCTTTATCGAAGAAATTTTTTGATTCCATAAGAAAATATACGGATAAAATTGAAGTGGCAAGCGTCGATGAGTGTTTTGCGGATATGAGTGATATCTTAAATGAAGTGGACGCTAAGAGATATTTAAAAAGGATGCAAGACAACATCCAAAAAGAATTAGGCCTAACTTTTTCTATCGGCGTTGGGCCGAGTAAATTTTTAGCCAAGATGGGAAGCGATTATCAAAAGCCATCAGGTTTAACTTTCATCTTTAAAGAAGATATTACTAAACTTCTTTACCCATTATCGATTGATTCGATGTATGGAATTGGTAAAAAAAGCGCTCCCAAATTGAAAGCTTTGGGAATTTTAACAATTGGTGATTTAGCGACTAGATTAAACGCTGATGATGTTATTTTAAAAAATCACTTAGGGAAATTTTATTACACTTTAAAAGAATGGCTCAACGGCGAAGGCGACGCAGAAATTAATGACGAGCCTAGCGATCCTAAATCGATTGGCCACAGTATTACTTTTATGCACGACACGAGCGATGAAAATGAAATCGAAGATATGTTTTTAAAACTTTCAAAAGAAGTAAGCCAAAGAGCGAAGAATGAAGATAAATTAGGTAAAACTATTCAAATAGTGATGAAGAAAACTGATTTTAAAGTCATTAATAAAAGTATTACTTTTAATAAGCCAACGAATGACGAACGAGTCATTTTTAATCGTGCAATGCAACTTTTTGAAAAAAATTATGATGGAAGTTTAATTCGTCTTGTCGGAGTCACTTTACAAAACCTTATTTCGCCACGCGATATGAGCGTGCAGATGTCGTTATTTGATTATCAAGAACATGAAAAAGAAAATGAGGTTAGATTATTGATTAATGAACTTAATAGAAAGATGGAAAAACCAATCTTGAAAAGAGCAGGCGAATTATTGAAAGAAAAGGAGGATAAGAAAAACCGTGGAAATTAAGGAATGTGTCGATAAATATATTCAATATTTAAGAGTTGAACGAGGTTTAGCGAAAAACACTATCGACTCTTACGTAAGCGATATCATGCACTTTTTCGCTTACTTTGGAGCCGCTAAGATTACGAGTGAAGATTTACTTCTAAGCGATCTTACTGACTATATGCGAAAGCAAGCTAGTGATGGATTAAAACCTTCAACTATTGCTAGAAGATTATCTTCGACTAGAAGATTTTATTTATTTTTAATGCGTGAAAAAATTATCAATTTTGATATTCCTAAAATCGATCCTCCACGCAAAATTAAAAAACTTCCGACTTTCTTAACTTATAGCGAAGTTGAAAAATTGCTCGATGCTCCGAAGAAAAAAACGCCGGACGGAATAAGAGATCAAGCTATGTTAGAAATTATGTATGGAACTGGCTTACGTGTTTCTGAACTCGTCAGTTTAAAGATGTCTTCGGTTAACATAAAAAGACATTACATTTCCGTCGTCGGTAAAGGCGATAAAGAAAGAATAATCCCTGTCGGCGATTACGCATTAACGTCTTTAAGCAAATATTTAAATGAAATTAGAATTAATAATCCTGGGCGCAAATCGCCTTACATTTTCTTAAATCGCTATGGTAAACCAATATCGCGTCAATTTTTCTTTAAACGCATTAAATATTATGCTATGAAAGCAGGCATTGAAAAAAATATATCGCCGCATACACTTAGACATAGTTTTGCTACTCACATGCTAAATAACGGTGCGGAACTAAGAGCGGTGCAAGAGATGCTTGGCCATTCTAAAATTGCCACGACTGAAATTTATACGCATGTAACGACCTCGCGCATATTAAGCGCTTACGATACCTATCTCAAAAAATAATAAGCATTAAGTTTGTATATCTAAAAAAATTATTTTATGATTAAGACGAAAGTTAGAAAGGAACTACATTCATATGGAACAAAAGCATAGAAGATTCTTCCTCATCGTCATGGATTCACTCGGCATCGGGGCAATGGAAGATGCTGATAAATTTGGTGATGCTGGAGCGAATACATTCGTTCACATTTCCGAAGCTAAAAATGGATTAAATATTCCCACACTAGCTTCGCTTGGTGTTAAAGACCTTGCGGATATTAAAGGTGCAGAAACTTGTTTGCATCCACATAGTTATTCTCTTAGATTGCATGAAATGTCTAATGGTAAAGATACGATGACTGGTCATTGGGAGATGATGGGCATCTATACTACTAAACCATTTAAGACGTTTACCGATACTGGTTTCCCAAAAGAATTGATCGATGAACTTGAAAAAGAAACCGGTCATAAAATTATTGGTAACTACGCCGCTAGCGGTACGAAAATTATCGAAGATTTAGGTGAAGAACAAATTCGTGACAATTCATTAATTGTATATACTTCCGCTGATAGCGTCTTACAAATCGCTGCAAGTGAGGAAGTGACCGGTTTAGAAGAATTATATCGTTGTTGCGAAATCGCACGTAAAATATGTTTAAGGCCTGAATATTTAGTTGGAAGAGTTATCGCTCGTCCTTACATCGGAAAAAAGCCTGGAGAGTTCAAAAGAACGTCTAATCGACACGATCTAGCTTTAGCGCCTTCAGAAAAGACTGTCATGGATATTTTAAAAGAAAATCATTACGATGTTTCTTGCGTCGGCAAAATCTATGATATTTTTGATGGACAAGGGGCAACTTCGACAATAAAAACTACTTCGAATGAAGATGGTATGGATAAAACGATCGCTATTGCGAAAGGAAATGATTTTAAAGAAGGCTTATGTTTCGTTAATTTAGTCGAATTCGATAGTGAATACGGTCATCGTCGTAATCCGATAGGCTACGGCAATTGCATCGAAGCTTTCGATATTCGATTAAAAGAATTGATCGATGTCTTAAAAGAAGATGATGTTTTAATGGTCACCGCTGATCATGGTAACGATCCGACGTGGCATGGAACAGATCACACGAGAGAAATGGTTCCTTTACTAATATATAGTAAATCTTTTACAAAAGGGCGACATTTAAATGATAGAAGAAGTTTTGCTGATATTGGACAAACTATCTTAAAAAATTTCAATTTAAGTTCAACTAAAACTTTAATTGGTTCGCCTATTGAAGAAATATTGGAGGAATAATTATCTTGCTTATGAACAAAAAAATAACTTTCACTCTTTTGGCAAGCACCTTTCTTCTAGCAGCTTGTGATCCAGGTATTGCACCTACTACTCTAAAACATAATTTTGTTTCGCCATCTGGTGCACCCTCTTTAGCACTTTATACGATGTTTGAAGATAATACGAATTATCAAACTAAATCTAATCCTCAACTCGTCTCCGCTGAACTTTTGGGTAACAATTTTAATTACGTTATCTTCGATTCTATTAACGGATTACGAGCTATACAAAAAAATGAGGCCAATTTTAAACTTTATGGTTTACTTACTGGTGGCAATTACTTTTTAGCTGGCATCGATAAAAATGCTGAAGCCGTTCCTAGTGCGGATGATTACATCGTCAGTTTTGGCCAAGGTTTAATTCCTGATATCGTCTACAATTATTTATATCCAGAAGCTCCTGTTGATGCTTACGTTTCTGCGACCGCAGATGCGGCTAGCGTCCTTAAAGACGGAATGTATCAAGGCAATGAAGTTGATTACGTCTTCATTGCTGAACCGTCCTTAACGAGTGCGATGAATGATACGAACGCTAATACGCATGGAAGAGTAAGAATTATCGCTAATATCAAAGAAGAAGTCGAAGCTAAAACGGGCATGCCGGGTATGCCTCAAGCAGGTCTATTCGTACGTTACGATGGCTTTTATAAAGATCATCAAGAAGAAGTTGATGAATATTTATCATTTATCGACACGAATATCGATAATGCTATCGATCATCCTGATGTCGTTAGAGATTATTTAAATCAATTTGATCAAGATGCAGTCAAAATGAAATTTGGCTACAACGCTAATATTGTTTATGCTTTACAACAAAACGGACAAAATAGATTTGGGCTTGTAAGAGCAAGTGAAAGAGATGCTATCGACATCAATGAATTTTTAACTATCATTGGTCAGCCGACAGTGGATCCATCCTTAATTTTATAAAAAGGGTAAAGTGATGAAAGGGATGAAGACTTTAAAAAAATATCAAAAGATTGTCTTCTTCCTTTTAGGCGTCGCTTTCATTTTCTTTTTATGGTGGCTTGTTTCTTATCTTGCTAATTCTAGTGTTTTACCAGGACCAGTCGACACTTTTAATGCACTTGGTCCTCTTTTTTTACAAAGTTTCTTTTATGCTTCATTAGGCTATACCTTATTAAGAGTCATATTAACTTTGTTAATATGTTTTATTTTAGGTGGTTTGTTAGGCACTTTATCAGCATTATTTAAACCTCTTGCCACATTTCTTTATCCATTAATTAGCGTTCTAAGAGTCTATCCAACAATCATTTTTCTTGTCATCATCGTCATCTTAGTTAATGATAGGCTTTCGCCATACGTTATTTCTTCTTTAGTGCTTTTTCCTATTATTTATCAAGCATTTTATGAAGGAATTAATAATATCGATGATGATATTATCAAATCTTTAAGAATTGAAGGCAACGTCCGTCATCCAAAAAACGTTTTTAAAGTTTTATTACCATTATCTTTTCCTTACATTGCATTATCGATAACTCAGACTGTTGGACTTGGTTTAAAAGTAACGATGATGGCTGAACTTTTAGGTTCTAGTAATACTTTACCGGGACTCGGGAATTTGATCAAAATTTATCAGCAAGACGCGAATTATGCTGAAATCTATGCAGTCGCTATAGTGTCGATTATGTTAACCATCTTTATAGATATCGGACTTTATTTCTTAAAGAAATACATTTTCAAAAAATACGATTTAAAACAAAATTAAGTATCGTCTTGACTTTCATTTTTTTCCTTTATGATATATATAAATTTTTATTTTGGAGGAAAAATATATGGAGCATGTAGAAAAAGAAAATGTAACACAAGGCCAACCTTTCAGCCAAGAAGAAAGGGAAAACAACAATTTCATCCGTCTAAAAAATATGCGGATGCAATTAGAATGGGTTAAACGCCAATTGGAATACGCTACGTTCGCGACTAAGTATCGATTAAAACTTAATATGAAACGCGGTGAAATTTATGAATTCGATTGGGGTGTAAATGTTAATGCGGAATTTTCCAATCGTCATTACGGTGTCGTTTTAAAAGATTCTGATGAACATAATCCATTAGTGATCGTTTGCCCGTTAAAAAGCGATAAGTATGGTGCGCATCCAAAAAGCGATATTGAATTAGGTTATATTCCTCAGCTTAGAACGAATCATCAAACACTCGCGGTCATCAATCAAATAAGAAGTTTAGATAAGATGCGCTTATATGCGACGATGATTATTAATGAGCCAGATTATCAAGATCAAGTATTAAGATTAAACGATGCGCAGATGGAAAAAATCATCAAAGCTGTCAAGATAATGTACGTTGATAATCTAGGTTTAGAAACTTTAAATCAAACCAAAGAGGAGTAAAAGGGCATAAGCCATTAGTAGATATTTAGTATATTTTTATATAATTCAAAATATCGAATAATTGTGGAAAAGTCCGTATTTTTAAATCATTTAATTATTAAATTTTAATAAGTAAAATTAGGTTCTATCAAGTATAGGACTTAATTTTTATTTCTTATGGTTAACATAATGGACATTATGCGAAGTTATATATATTTTTAAAAAAAGACATTCTATACTAAAGACGTCTTCTTTTTATAAATCACTTGAGATAATATTTAAAACACTCTTCACTTAATTGATTTATCACATTTTTGTTTTTCTTAGATTCAATATGTTTCTTATTTTCATTCAAGACGAATAAAAATCCTTCTTCGATATCACGATTACAAGCATTTAACATCTCTTGAGTTGGATATTCTCTTGTCGGCTCAATTTTATCTGCACAATAAACGACCTTTTCTAATAAAGACATATTTGCCCTACCCGTACAATGATATTCGATTGCGTTTAAAATATCTTCATTATCGATGCAAAAATCATCTTTAGCTAATTGACGTCCAACGAATTGGTGCCAACAGTATTGAGGCATATCCTTAAATTCATAGAATTTAGTTTTCATTATTTCCTCTTGTACACTACTTCTTACTTCTTTCCCTAAATCGTGAAGATAGGAAGCGACGAAAGCTTGATAAAAATCGATGTGCACGTTTTCGTTCATCATCGCCATTAAACACGCCGTCATGGCACTAGAACAAACATGTTTATAACGTTCATATGAATAATATTTGCGCACAACTTTAGCGAAATACAAGTCGTGTTCTAAAATGTAAGCAAGCACATAAAGAGGTAAATCGACCGAACGCATCTCACGAATATCAGTGCTACTTGTGTTAGAAAGTTCCCCTTCTAAATGTTCCATATGATATTTTTGGACATTTTTTTCGACGTGAATGTGCGAAGATTCATTTCTTCCATAGTAAATAATTGTTGCTAAAGAAGAAATTTCTTCAGAATTTTTCCAATCATGAAATTTATTGACTTGATCTTCGCCAATTAAAAGATAAAGATTATCCTCTGGATATCGCTCTTTATAATTTTTTATCGTATCAATCGTATAATTAGGGTTCTTATTAGAATTTATTTCTAAATCATCAATTTGGAAGAAGCTGGAATAGGGTTTAATCGCGATTTTAAGCATTTTTAAGCGGTGTTCAGCCTTTGCAGTAGGTTCTTTCCACCTTGGATACTTTGAAGGCACGAAAACCACTTTTCCGCCGATTTGTTCATGCGCCTCTAATGCTATCTTTAAGTGGCCATTATGAATGGGGTCAAATGAACCACCGAAAATGATAATATTTCCCATAAGATTATAACTTCAATATGTCTTTTTTTGGATTTTTCCGATATAAGACGATTGTAAAACCTTTCTTTTCAACTATTTCCGCGTGCAATTTTGAACTTAAATCTAGCATATATTGCATGATGTCATCATGGACGCTTTTATTGACAGTTACTTTGATAAGTTCACGAGCCGTTAAAGCATTATCTAACATCGCTAAAGACGCTTGAGTTAGACCTTGTTTTCCGATTTGATAATTAGTCTTATCAAGACTAGCTAGACCTTTTAATTTTCTTTTCGTCGCATTATCGATCATTGAATTTTTGCTCTCGTAGAATAAATAGAAACTTTTTTAGGCACGATAAAACGAAGTTTTTGTTTATCTCCAACAAATGAAATCCAGCCTAAGCCTTGAATACCTAAGTCTCTTAAACCGGTTTCTTCAACTTCGACATCGTAAACATCAAAATCAGATTTTTTATTTAAATTTGTGCTCACAGGGAACAATTTCTTTTCTTCAATATATTCGATAAATTTTTTATCGAGGTTACTACTAGCTTTTTTCTTCGTTTCAATTTGGTCGCTGACGTAGAGTTTGATGTTCGTCTTTGGACCATCGATTAAATCGATTCTTGCTAAACCGCCGATGAAGATAGATTGCCCAGGATGCAAATTAATTTTATGTACAGCAATTTTCTTTTTTGGAACAAGGAAACGTTGCACACTTAAATCGACTTTAGAAATGATTGAATTATCAATATTGAAACCAGGTGGTTCATAAATACTAGACTCATTATCTAGAGGAATTTTAATCGTCCTTAACGATGTAGAAGGATAAGGTGAAGTTTCAATTAGTTGCTTTGTATCGTTTTTAAAATTCTTCAAGAAAGCATTGATAAGAGTCGTCTTACCAGAAGATTTAGCGCCTAAAACGTAAACGTCCTTTCCTTTTCTATTCGTATTGATAATTTCGAACATTTTATCGATTGTTTCTTTCTTGTGCATATCGATCAAAACGATATCTTTAACATTTAAAGAAGCAATTCTTGCTCTATGAGCAACGTATTCTTTTAATTCATCGTAGTTCGTCTTGTCCGGAAAAATATCAACTTTATTACCGACAATGATTACATCTAACGGGCGAAGATATTCATCGATTTGTTTTACAAATGATGCTTCGAAAGAAAATAAATCTAAAACGTAGACGATGAGAGCATTTTTAGCGATAGCATCATCTAATAAAGTAAGAAATTCTTCGTTTAAAGTCGGTTCTTGTGCAACGTAGTTATTCTTATAATGTTCGTAACATTCATTGCAAAATAAGACGCGGTTATCAGTTTTATTTAATACTTCTTGGCTAACGTAGCCATTAGCGTTAGGATCTTCAGATTGTAAAAGCGAACCACATCCTGCGCATTGTTTAACTCTTTTAACTGTGCTCATAGCGTTTTCTCCAATCCACTAGTGCATTTTTTCTTCTTAACCTTTTTCTTAAAGGTTTATCGAAGAGACGATTAATTTTGGTAGTCCATTGATCTTCTTCCACTAATTTCTCAAGAAGGATGGACTTTATTTTGAGGCGAGATGCACATTTAATGTCAGTGAGTAATTGATCACCGATGAGCATCACCTCATTTAAATTATAGCAGTTTTCTTTTAGAAAACGACTAATCTTTTTTTTGAATGGTTTACCAGCTTTAGAAATGTAAGTAACTCCAAGAGCATTTGCATAAGGTTTCACTCTTTTAGGTCGATTGTTAGAAATGATAATTAATTTTATACCTAAATTATCTAATTTCTTTTTTAAATCAATCGCTTCCTTACGAGGTAATAAAGCTTTATATGAATCGAGCGTATTATCTAAATCGCAAAGAAGAACTTTGATACCTTCTTTTCTAAAAAAATCAGGATCGATGTCATATATGTTAGTCGCATAAGCGTAAGGGATTTTATATTCGTTCGACATGCTTATAGTTTAATAGATTTGTGAATAAGTATAAAGATTAAAAATAAAAATGTGTCGCGCGATTTATTATATAAGAATAACTAGTAAAACTAACAACGATGGAAAACTATTTTATTAATAAAATATAATTACTAAATATTTACTATAAAACCACTAATATAATAATAATTAATCAAAATCATCGAAGATAGAAAGTTGTTCGTAATGTTGTTCTTTTTTTTCCTTTTTTTCTTCAGTTGGCTCAACTTTTTCTTCTACTTCAGGCATAGTTTCTACAACTTCTAAAGTAGGTTCGTTATCTTTAAAATTATCGACGGAGTCTTCTTCAATTTTAACTTCATTATAAGCTGGTGTTCCACTGCCGAAAATATCTAAATTAGTGATAAAGACATCATAAATAATATTTTTACTTGGTAAGTTCATGTTACGCTTCGAATTTTTCTCCACTGGCCATAAGCTGAAGTCTTCGACATCGTAACTTAATAAATCATAATTATTAGTAAGATAATCTAAATGATATGTTTCATTATTTCTAAAGCCAACTTTATCGACGAAGATGAGATGGTGAATGTCTTTTTTAAAGCAAGAATAGACGAGTTGAATTTTGCCAAGGCGTGGGGTTTTCTTCAAATAATTTAAATCGAAGAAACGAATGCATCCTTCCTTACTTAAAAGGAGAATTTTCTTTCTTTCACCTTTTTCAAAGGTGAGCATAGCGGATACTTCCCCACTTTTTAGCGATGCGATCGATTTAACACCACCGGATTTCAAAGAAGTTTGACTGACATCTTGTTCATCAAAATATGAGCCCATACCAAGGTTTGTTAAAATCAAAATATCATGTCCTCCATTAGAAATGGAGACGTCCACAAGTTCATCGTTTGTAAGCAAACGCATTGCGGTCAATGGTCTATTACATTTACTAACGAAGAAATTAGATAATGGGGTTTTTTTAATTTGACCTCGCTTCGAAGCTAAGATGACATTTAAGTCCTCTCTAAATTTTGAAATAGCGAAGGCTTTAATAATTTTTTCTTGGAATGGCAAATTAATTAAATAGTTTAAATGTTTACCCTCATCTTTAAATTTATTTTCATTAATTTCATGCACTGGAACTAGTAAATAATTCCCAAAATTAGTGAATGCTAAAAGATAATCTAGAGTGGAAACTTGGCCAAGCGATACTAAGACGTCACCTTCTTTAATGCCTGGTAAGGCATTTTCGCCACTACTACGATAAGATTTTAATGATGAACGTTTGATGTAACCATCTTTTGTTAAAGCAACGATCACATCTTCTTTGGCGATTAAATCTCGTTTATCAATCGACTTAATTTCTACTTTATCAGAAATTTGTGTCTTTCTTGGTGTAGCGTATTTTGCAGCAATCGCTCTTAAATCTTTGCAAATTACTTGATGTAGTTTGTTTTCATCGTTTAAAGTTTCTTCTAAATCTTTTGTGGATATTAATAAAGCTTCTTTTTCTTTGATGAAAACATTTACGTCGCTAGAAGAAAGTCGATATAAAGGTAAGGTGACGATAGCTTCTGCTTGTTCTTCACTTATATTATAGGCTTCCATAATATTTTTCTTAGAATCAGCCTTATCTTTGCTCTTCTCGATAATTTTCACCACTTCGTGAATATTGATGATAGCGGTTATTAAACCTTCCAAAATATGAAGGCGCCTTCTTTGCTTATTTAAATCGAATTTAATACGTCTTGTCACGACATCAATTTGATGAGCGATATAAGCATCTAAAATTTCTTCTAAGCTTAAGGTTTTTGGTCTTCCATTGACAATTGCGACCATATTCGCACTATAGGAAGTAAGTAATGTCGTTTTCGACATTAAGTAATTTAAAATGACATCTGGTTTAGCGTTCTTTTTAAGATCGATAACGACGCGTAGCCCAGAAATGTCTGATTCATCACGTACTTCTTGAATACCATCGATTACTTTAGATGAACGAATCTTATCAATCATGTAAACGAGTTCAATCTTAACAACTTTATAAGGAATTTCACTGATAATAATTTGGGGAGTACCTTCCTTATTAGTTTTTATATCGCACTTTGCAGCAATTTCGATGCGGCCGCGCCCACTTTTATAAATAGAATCTAGACCTTCACTACGATAAATGATTCCACCAGTGGGGAAATCAGGACCTAAAATAAACTCTCTTAATTTTTCTAAACTACAATTAGGATGATTGATACGATAAATCGTCGCATCGATAACTTCTTTCAAATTGTGCGTAGGAATATCAGTCGCTAATGCGACTGCAATACCTTCTGCCCCATTGACTAATAAATTTGGAAATCTAGCAGGTAAGACAACTGGTTCAAGTTCAGAATCATCGAATGTAAATTGCATATCGACTGTTTCTTTATCGATATCGCGAATCATCTCTTCAGCAATTTCTTCTAATCTTGCTTCGGTATAACGATAGGCGGCTGGACCATCACCATCAATGGAACCTTTATTGCCTTGAAAGTCGATTAAAGGAACGCGTACTTTCCAATCTTGCGCCATTCTGACTAAAGCTTCGTAGATACTCGAATCGCCATGCGGATGAAAACGACCCATGACGTTACCGACCGTATGAGCGCATTTTTTTCTTGGTCTATTGAAGGTAAGACCTTCAATGTACATATCGTAAATTATTCTTCTTTGGACAGGTTTTAAACCATCTCTAACGTCGGGTAAAGCCCTATCTTGAATGACATATTTTGCATAAGATGCATAACGATCAGACATGACATCTTCTAAAGGTTGCTCAAAAATCTTTTCTTCAATTAGTAATGGTTCTTCTACATTTTTATTTCTTTTCTTCGCCATGAATTTGCTCCTTGAAGAAACTATCTTCGGCATTGAAGTCGACATTTTCTTCAACCCATTTACGTCTAATCGCTGTATCTTTGCCCATGAGAGTGGAAATACGTTTTTCCGCTAGGAAGGGATTTTCGATATTAACTTGGATAAGTTGACGGTGTCTAGGATCCATCGTCGTCTCTTTTAATTGTTTATCATTCATCTCGCCTAAACCTTTGAAACGTGAGACTTTATAGCCTGGACCAATTTTCTTTTTAGCTAAAGCTAAATCTTCATCGTTCCAAGCATATTCTTCAATTTCTTTTTTATTCGTTTCTTTGTAGACGCGATATAAAGGAGGAACAGCGACGTAAACGCGGCCCGAAGTAATAAGCGGTCGCATGAAATTATAAAAGAATGTCAAAAGTAAAGTTTGAATATGCGCACCATCCGTATCAGCGTCGGTCATGATAATAATTTTTCCATATTTTGATTCACTTACATCGAAAGCTTGACCATATCCCGCTCCAATTGCGTTAATGATCGTAGCGAATTCTTTATTTTCGAGCATTTTAGATACTGTAGCAGAATCAGTGTTAAGTGGTTTACCACGAAGTGGTAATATTGCTTGATGAATTCTATCTCGACCATTTCTTGCTGTGCCGCCAGCTGAATCACCTTCGACGATAAATAGTTCATTTTTTGCGTAATC
Source organism: uncultured bacterium (assembly GCA_949297055.1). GTDB lineage: Bacteria > Bacillota_I > Bacilli_A > RFN20 > CAG-826 > CALVUG01. Next base: position 16,786 of record CASFRI010000029.1, read on the forward strand.
TTTACTTTGAGCAGGCGTTAATTTATCGGAAATTATCACTTCAGTTTTCTTCGTTTTACTAGCTCTGGCCTCATCTTTTGCTTTTCTTGCGGCAATGCGTGCATTTTGTGCATCTTGACATTTTTTAATTAAATTGATGGAAAATTCCTTATTTTCAGCTAGATAATAAGTAAACTTATTATAAATGAAGTTCGAAACGATATTTAAAACTTGAGGTGTACCAAGTTTAGCTTTTGTTTGACCTTCAAATTCAGCGATAGCTTCAGGTATGCGAAGTGAAATAACAGCGGTCAAACCTTCCCTAATATCCGTACCATCTAATTTGTTTTTACCTTTGAGCAAATTATTAGCTTCCGCAAAATCATTAACCGCACGAGTTAGACCAGTTCTAAAACCAGTTTCATGGGTGCCACCATCGATTGTTCTTACGTTATTAACGTAAGAATATAATGTTTCATTATAATCGTTATAAGCATATTGCATAGCAATTTCAACGTATATATCATCGCTAACGTCGTGCATATAAAGAACTTTATCAAGTGTATTCTTATTCGCATTCATATCTTCGACGAATTGCTGAATACCATTTTCGTAATAGAAAGATTGACTTAAATTCGTTCTTTCGTCTTTCAAATCAAAATGAATCTTTTTTAGTAAGTAAGCACTTTCTTGAAGATGATCAAAAATCGTTTGCCACTTAAATTCGCTCGTCGTAAAATATTTAGAACTTGGTTTGAAAGTGACTAAAGTACCGTGTTTATTGGTATTACCAATAATTTCTAATGGAACAACAGTCTTACCACCATCTTCAAAACGAATATGATGGATTTTTCCTTCTCGCCAAATAGTGACATCGACAAATTCACTTAAAGCGTTAGTGACAGCCGCTCCAACACCGTGCATACCAGCTGAAGTTGTATAAGCTTTAGAGGAGAATTTACCTCCGCTATGAAGAGTAGTAAAAATTAGTTCCACTGCTGGAATCTTTGCTTCTTTATGAATACCAGTCGGAATACCTCTACCATCATCAAGAACAGAAACTGAACCATCCTTATGAATAGTGACGCTTATAGAACTTCCAAAACCATTCAAAGCTTCATCGACAGCGTTATCGACGATTTCCCACACTAAATGATGTAGCCCACTAGAGCCAGTTGAACCAATATACATAGCCGGTCTTTTTTGGACACCTTCAAGGCCGTGTAAAATTGTTATATCGTCTTCGTTATAAGTCTTTTTTCTTAGTTCTTCAGCCATTTTATTACCGTCTTTCTATGAAATTATAGCAAACTTTTATTGAAAAAATAAAATAAATAAGTATTATTTAAAAAGTAAGATTTATTTCTTACTCCCCATATAAAATATGATAGTATTTTATAACATTCTAATAGGAATTATGGCTCTAGTGGTCGGATATTTCATCGGATCAGTCTCTTTTTCTGTTCTCATTGGGAAAATTTTCTTCCATAAAGATCCTAGAGATTATGGTTCGCATAATGCCGGTGGTACGAACGCCGGAAGAATTTATGGTAAAAAAGTTGGTTTAATTGTCATCATCTTAGATATGCTCAAAGCAATTCTTGCGACTTATATTGTCTGGATGATTATTTATTTAACTCCAATTTATGAAGAAGTTGTCTTACCAGCGATAGATTTTGATTATTATTGGCTTACTCCTGTAGGAGCTTGTCTTGGACATTGCTTTTCTATCTTCCTTGGCTTTAAAGGAGGGAAAGCAGTTTCATGTTACGCTGGTACAATCGTTGGTTGTTCATGGTTTATGACCATAATTGGGGCATTACTTTTCTTCATTACTTTGAAGATGAGAAAGTTCGTCTCCTTAGCGAGCATCACTGCCTCAACTGGCTTATTCTTACTTGCTATTTTATTAGCTTGCTTATACGAAAATGGCTATCCAGAAATTGCATATTTAATGAACGGTTTACTTATCGCTCCAAGTTATGAAATGATCGGAGCGTTATTCATCATGACAATCATCTTAGTTTTAGCTCATCACGCTAATATCAAACGTCTTCATGATGGCGATGAAAACAAGATTAAATGGATGAAATAGTCAAAATATAAAGTAGTTATTTAGTAGTTTTTTAGTATTGTGTATAAATTACTAAATATCTTGTTGAAAACTCTAAATATTAGAATAGTACTCACGTTTTCATTGACTACAAAACTGACTAGATATTCTCCACTACTGCAATTCATAACAAAATTAAATTGATGAAAAAAATCAAATTAGACAAGAAAAAATTCCCCTCAAGCGAGAGGAATTTATCTTTTTTTGATCTTAGAATTTTAAGCGTTATTGTTGTTTTCTAACGCTATTCATAACCTGACGAATTTGTGCCTCAGATGGCTTTCTTCCCATAGACATAAACATGGCTCTAATCATGTTTTCATTGATAGGTGGATTCTTTTTCATCTCGCGTTTGATAAGAAATCTTGCGATGAAAAATCCAGCGACGCCACCTAAGATGAGGAAGACGACCATCAAGACGCAAGCAATCCAAAGTTCCATAAGGTTTTATTTCCTTTCCTTGTTCGCGCGGCCGTCGTATTGTCCGTTATCGGTGCGAACGTAAATATCATCACCTTGTTCAACAAATAATGGAACACGAGTTTTAAGTCCGGTTTCTAATGTGACTTCTTTCATCGCTCTTTGGACGGTGTCACCTTTGACAGCTGGTTCGCAATCGGTCACTTTCAAGACAACTTTGCTTGGAAGAACGATACCAAGAATCTCATCTTCGTAACTCGTGATGGTAACGATTTCATCACCTTTGAGAAATTGTTTTTCCCATTCGAGTCTTTCCTTGGGAATTTCAATTTGTTCATAAGTCGTTTGATTCATGAACACTAAGCCATCTCCACTATCGTAAAGATATTGCATCTCGACTTTGTCGAGACGAACTAAATCGACATCGTAACCACCATTTCTAGAAATTTCAGTCACTGATCCAGTACGCATATTTTTCACTTTCACAGTCGCTTTCATTTTCGCCATCGCGGTCTTGTTAAGTAAGATGTCTAAGACTTGATAGATATTACCATCTTCCATGAAGTAATTGCCTGGTCTTAATTCGGTAATATTACTCATAAAACATTACTCCTTTCAAAATTTTCTTTAATATTATATCTTTTTTCTTACTTATTGTCATTATTAACTTACTAAGTAAGTTTTTAGCTCTTTGACACTCGTTATATCTCCGTGTCCTGGATAAATAATAACTTCATCGCGTAAACTTAAGATTTTATTTAAACTTTCTCTTATTTTACTCGCGTCCGCATGAGGTAAATCATATCGACCTATCCCCCCATTTGCGAACACTGTATCGCCGCTGAAAAGAATTTTATCTTCTTTTAAATAAAAACAAGTTGAACCTAAAGTATGAAAAGGTGTTCTAATAGCTTCGATGTTTAAAAAATCTAGTTTTAAGTCACTTGGTTTATTAATAATTTGATAATCAAGATGACTAACAATATTTAAACCGAAAGATTTTGAACCGTTTAGATAGCTATCTTTTAATTGTGAAACATCTAGTTTATCTAAATATATTGGACAATTATATAAAGCCACTAGTCGATCTAAGGCAAGAATATGATCAAAATGAGCGTGCGTTAAAAGTATCATTCTTACATCATCTTGATGAAAACGGTGAATATAATCTTTTAAAGCTTTTGAACATATACCGGCATCGATGATGATACACGGTCCATTTTTTAAACCATAAACGTAAACATTAGAAGAAAAGTCATCATTTTCTTCGTTAGAGATAAAACAACTTAAGATAAATTTATTGCCCATAAATAATGATTTAATTAAAGAAAAATAGGCTTATGCCTATTTCTTTTCACGATGTAACGTTTCTTTTTGACAACGAGAGCAATATTTACGAAGTTCTAAGCGCTCGGGATGTTTACGTTTATTTTTATAGGTGATGTAATTTTCTTCACCGCATTCCGTGCATTTCATGATGATATTGTTCTTAGTCTTGGATTTGCCTTTTTTTTCTGCCATGAAGTTCACTCCTCGCTTTCAAGCTTGTTAAATATTAGCATAATTATTTTTAAATTTCTATAAAATTATCAAATTTAGCTGGCTTTTAGATAGCTAATTAAAAAGAGCTACTACTCAGGTAGCCCTTCAATGTTATTTTTTGATTGGTTAATAGGAGAAAGCTCCATCATTATAAATGATTGTGCCATCTTCTAATTGAACGTAGATAATACATAATTTATAGAACGACTTTTCATTCCAATTACACGGCGCAACAGCGTAAGTTAATGTTTGTTCGCTATATTCCTTTAACCAATTATATTGATTCGCGCTATTAGTATAAAGTTCACATTTGCCGCTTTCATCTTCTAAATGGCAAGATGTGTAAAAACCTTTATCTTCCCAAATGAATTTTGCTTCTACTACGTAAACTTCATTCGTATGATTTTCATTAACGCTCAATGACCTAATATAAGCAAAGTCTTTTCCTTGAATATAGAAATCAGTCGGAATTTCATTGTCACCATAGAGATTTAATAAAATCTCTCCACCTGTAATAGCGCATTGCCCAACAATATTTCCTGCTGCACGATATTGTTCTCTTAAGCCTTTTACGATAATTTCATCGCCTACTTTAATCGTGCTTAAACTTGTCTTCGGCACTAAGACAGCAATAATGGCATTATCATCAGTTAAATAGAAACCATCTAGATTAACCAATGCACTTAAAACAATACCGCGCACTGTTACTTCATTATTTTGTTGAGCGTCAATTGCTTCACTAACAGTTATTGTTTCATACATCGGTTCATCGCTGATGATAATTTGATAATCTTTGGATGCTTCATATTCTAAATATGTGACTTTGGCACTTACTCGCACTTGTCCAATTTCGCTAGTGTTAACGTGCATGTACGTTTTGCCTTCTACTTCTTCAAAATAAAGAGCGTTTTCGTTGGAAGAAGAATAACTTACTAAAGCATTTTCAAAGCCGAGCAAATTATTTGATACACTAGTGACAACTTCTAGATTTGGATCGCTATAATAATAATCGACTTCAAATTGTGCATCGACGTAATAAGTTAAGACCATATTAGGTGTCGTAGATAAATCAAATTGATAATTGTTATCAATAACTTTAATAGGCAAGAAACGTGGAATTAAGCCACTTTGCTCACTTTTATAATTTAAAATCGTAAGATAAACTTCACAAATTTTTCCATCAAATTCTCTAAGCCAAGCAAAATCACGTCCACTAGCCTGACTATAAGCATAACTTCCTGTCGTTCCATCGATATCGAAGAAATAGAAATTGGTAAAGTTACTGCCTTCTTTTTCTTCGATTAAAGCATTAACGCGATAAATTGAAGTAGTAAAATTATTATCGCTAATGTCATGATCCACCATTGCTTTTATTGTCGAATCACTAATCCAAGAAGTATCGAATTCATTCACTTCTTCATCATTTGATATAAGCGTTGTATTGATAAGCTGAATGCAACCATCATAACCATAAATTTCGGCATTAGATTGCTCACTTTCTAAAATCCAATTATCTCTTTCACCAGCGATTTGAATGCGATTTCCCATCGTTAGCTGAGGAGCGATTTGGTTATCGTAAACATAGATTGAATTAGTTTCATCGACTAAGATAAATCCAATAGGATTTAATGCATCATTATATGTAAATCTTGCCACTACTCCATCAATTTTTACTAAGGTCCCAGTTGGAGCGTTTCTTGCTTCTAGAATGCTCATTTCTTCATAATCATTAGGATCAATTGAAGGCGTGTTATGTATAAAAGAGACGATCCAACCTGAATGAATTTCAGGCGTATTTTCATACATTGTAATATTTGCATAAAGAACAACACTATCACCTGCGACTGGTTTATCTTCTAAATTACCGTAACGAATTTCACCAGTAATGTCATATGTTCCATAGACTAAAATAGATCCTGTATCATCGCTTATCATCATTTCTCCAAATAATGGATCTTCAATAGAATCGATATTAGCTTCGACATAAAATCTTTCTAAAGAAGCCTCATCTGGATAATTTGGTGCTAATTCAATTAATTCGTTGACGAAATAATAACGCCACTTGGCAAATAATGTCATATTAGAAGTAATGACTTCGTCAAAATCAAAAGCGATTGTTAGAGTCTCGTCTTCATACCATCCAGCAAAAACGTAACCATCTTTACTAGGCTCAGTTGGTTCAATAACTTTATTTCCTTCTTCTACGTTAATGTCCTCAACTTCACTTCCACCATTAGAATTAAAGCTAATTGTAAAAACTTCTGGCTCATTAGGATTTCCACAAGAAGTAATAAAAGATAATGTGCTTATTGCCACTAAGCCCACTAGAAAAAATAATCGTTTTTTCATATTTTTTTCCTCCGCTGTTTATATTTTAACATCATTAAGAACTACAAAATAGCAGCGAAAAAATAAATCACATATGATATAATATTAGAAAATACATTAATGTATTCATCGCATTAAAACCCATGATTATTACAAGAAATAAGACGAAAAAAATAATAGTAAAAGATATACAAATTGGTGGGCAAAATAAGATTGTCATTCAAACGATGGGCACTATTCCACCTAAAGAAAAAGAAAAATCTTTAGATGAAATTAAACGATGTGCGAATTTAGGTGCACAATTATTTCGCCTTTCTTGCCTAGATGAAGAAGATGCAAGAGCGTTTTCTTATCTTTCAAAAAAATCACCCATCCCTCTAGTGGCTGATATTCATTTTGATTATAAACTCGCTATCTTAGCGATGGAAAATGGTGCTTCCAAGATTCGTATCAATCCTGGAAATATCGGAAGCATCGAAAATATTAAAGCAGTCATCAAAGTCGCTAAAGAAAAGAAAGTGCCAATTAGAATTGGCATCAATTCTGGATCTTTGAAGAAAGAAAGTGTTTCATTTGAAAATCAAATTACAAGTCAAGATTTGATCGAAGAAATGAAAAGAATGGTTAAGATATTTGAAGATGAAAATTTCTTCGATTTAGTATTGTCTTTAAAATGTTCTTCTATTTTAGAGACGATTGAAGCATATCGTTTAGCGTCAAAAACATTTACTTATCCACTGCACATCGGAATTACTGAAGCAGGCATTAAAGATATTGGCTTAATTCGTTCAAGTGCCGGCCTTGCTCCTTTGATTTTAGAAGGTATAGGCGATACTTTGCGTATTTCATTAAGCGATGAGCCTGAAGAAGAAGTAAAAGCATGCAAACGATTGTTGCATGACTTAGGATTATATCCTAACTATCCTACTTTTATCTCTTGTCCTACTTGTGGAAGAACGCAAGTTAATTTAATTCCTATGGCGAAGAAAGTTTCTTCTTTTTTAGAAGAAATTCATAAGCCTTTAAAAGTCGCTATTATGGGCTGCATCGTCAATGGGCCAGGCGAAGCTAAAGGCGCTCATCTTGGTCTAGCTGGAGGAAAAAACCACTGGGCTTTATTTAAAGACGGAAAAGTTATCGCTACTTTAAAAGAAGACGAGGCTTATGCTCGTCTAAAAGAAGAAATATTAAACTATAAAATTTAACTATTTTTTAAATTCATCTATCCAATGATCGACGTAGCCATTTTTAAACATAGCAATTTCTTGCTTATAAGGCGCTAAATCATCGATGTAAGGCGTTTCTAAGATTTTAGAAACATTTTTGAAAAGTTCATGATGAACATATTTATTTAAAGTTTTATATCCGATTTCTCCATAACCAATATTAGCGTGTCTATCTTTTTTCGCGCCTCTTACATTTTTTGAATCATTAATGTGTAAACATTTAACGCGGTTTATGCCAACGATGCGATCAAATTCGTTTAAAAGAGAATCGATATCATCGATGTCGTAGCCGCTATCGGACATATGACAAGTATCAAGGCATACACCTAAACGATCTTTATGAGCGCATTTACTTATAATTTCAGCAATTTCTTCGAAGCGGGAACCAACTTCACTACCTTTACCAGCCATCGTTTCTAATGCAATTAAAACATCATTATTCACTTCACTTAACGCTAAATCTAATCCTTTTGCGATTCTATCGATACCAAATTCTAGGCCAGCTCCGACATGTGAACCGGGATGTAAAACTAATGTTTTTGCTCCGAAGGCACTAGTTCTTACTAATTCGGTTTTTAAAAGTCTCACACTCATTTCAAAAGTTTCATCTTTTGGTGAAGCTAAATTGATGATGTAAGGTGCGTGAACAATAATTTTCGTTTCATCGATATTATTTTCTTTCATGAAGGCTCTACCTTCATTTATTAAGCATTGTTCCAAAGGAACACGGAATGAATTTTGTGGCGCGCCAGTATAAAACATAAATGTCGTAGAGCCATAACTTAAAGCCTCTTCAACTGAACCCAAAAAATATTTAGGCTTATTCATCGAAACATGTGAACCAATAAGTAATTTATCTTGCATTTTTAATTTCGTTCCTCGCTTTCCTCTTTTCGACGAAACGGTGACGGCGTTTTACTTTTTCCACGGCGAGTTTCATCTTCTTTTTATAACCAGGTTTAACTTTGTTGCCTTTTGTTTGAGAAATAGCCTTTTTTATATCTCTAGAAAGTTCTGCTGTTTCCTTTTTGTCTTTAAAGACAAATGGTTTTGTTTCCACTAAGGAATTATCTTTAAGTCTTAAAGTTTGAAAATGAATACCTTTTTCTTGCAAAGCTAAAATTTCTTTTTCATCATCATCTCGATTGACGAAAGTGTAAGCTTTACCAGTTTCCAAATGTCTTGCAGTTCTTCCAACACGATGGAAGTAATAAGCCATGTCAGATGGAAAATCGACATTTAAAATGTGCGTTACATCGCTGATGTCGATACCTCGTGAACCAACATCACTCATGATGACAATAGGATATTTGTGATCTTTAATGTCTTTTAAAGTATTTTTTCTTTCACGTGGCTCTAAAGAGCCGTGCATTCTACCAACAATATACTTATTTTCTACTAATTTTTTATATAAATTATCGACTTTGTTGATAGTATTAGCGAATATCAATAACATGTAAGGCTTTACAATATCGATGAAATTTATGACGCATTTAGTCAAATCCTGATGCCTAATGTCGATAAGATAATGTTCAATTTTAATATTCGCACTCGTCTCATCGATAATCTTAACTGCATCAGCCTTTAAATACTTTTTAAATAGTGTACGTAATTGTCTCATAATCGTGGCTGAAAACACTAAGGTTTGAACATTTGGAAAAAGTTTAATTATCTTATCAACATCATCATAAAAGCCTAAATCAAATAACATGTCCATCTCATCTAAAACTAATGTTTTAATATTGGTTAGTTGCCCTTTAATCTTAGGATAGATCTTTAAAAATTTAGATGGCGTCGCTATTAAAATCTTTGCTTTATTTTCTTTTTCTTTTTCTCCCCCGATAGCGAGATTGACATTTAAAGAAGGATAATCTTGTTTGAATGCTTTAATAAAATTTAGTGTTTGATAGCCTAATTCTCTTGTAGGAACAATGATGATAGCCTCTAATGATGGATTTAAAAAATCCATTCTTTGGATGATTGGCACTAAAAATGCATGCGTCTTACCTGATCCAGTCATAGCTTTGACGATGAGCGATTTATTTTTCAATGCGAGAGGAATAATATTTTCCTGCACTTTCGTCATGTTGACGTAACATTGCTTTTTTAAGGCTTCCACTAATGAATTGTCTAAATTAAGTTCTTTAAATTCCATCTTGCCTAAATTATACAAAATTATTTGTAAGAATGCTAAAATATGCTTATGCATGTTGAAATTATTTATCCAGCTGGATTTTGTTTCGGGGTGAGTCACGCTTTAAATTTAGTGCACGAAACAAGAATTAATCATCCTGACGCCCCTATTGTTATTTTAGGCGAACTAGTGCATAACGAAATTGTTTCTAAAGAATTAAAAGAACTACGCATCGAAACATTAAAACTTGATGAAAATCTTGAGACAAATCTTCGACAATTAGATAAATCTACAATCATCTTTTTTACCGCGCATGGACATCCTAAACATTACGATGAAATTGTTTCTAACTTAGGTTTTAAAAGTATAGATGCGATTTGCCCTAGTGTTAAAGCAAACAACGAAAGAATTAAAAATTCTTTAGATAAGAGAAAAGATACCTTATACATCGGAAAATCACTTCATCCTGAAACTGAAGGTGCTTTATCGATTGATGAAAATATTTTACTTTATGATGTTAAAACTAAGGAATTAAAAGATAAGCCAATTCATTCTCGAGGAATAGTTTTTGCACAAACAACTTTAGGACAAGATACATATCTTGAAGCGATTGAAACATTAAAGAAGAAATATGTCTCATTCGATATCGCTCCGCGTGCGTGCCAAGAAATGCTAAAAAGAGAAGAGGCATTAAAAAATATTTCATCAACTTTCGATTTGATTTACATCGTGGGAAGTAAAAATAGTTCGAATGCGAACGAATTGAAA
>CASFRI010000030.1 GCA_949297055.1 uncultured bacterium
ATCTTGCATTTAGATAATATAAATTTGATTCAACATCATAATAATAACTTCGATATCTAAATGGATTGATATCACCTATATTGTCAGAAGTATGATTGATAACTTTATGATTACCATAAGCATCATATTTATAACTTGCAACTAGAGTTAAATCATCTTGCTTATAAATGTTTATAATGTCACCAAAAATATTTTTTTCATAAATGTAACTATTGCCATTATGAGTAAAACCTATTAACGATTTATTTAAGTAATGGTATTCAATATCTTTCGAATTAGATTTTTCTCTTAAAATAAGATTGTTTGATAAATAATATATTGTTCTTTCACCATTTATTGTTTTTGAAGTTCTAATACCGTTTAAGTTATAAGCATAACTAGCGTTATCAAAATTAATTAAACGTGATTCATTATTCCAAGTAAAAGTATGTCCATCATATGAAGTAAGTCTTCCCAAGGCGTCAAAAGTTACATCTTTATCATTGACTCTTCTTAAGATATCTTTATTTGATGAAACGTTATAATAGAAGTTATCTACATGAGTGGAATCTAATAATATTTCATCTTCACGAGTGTAATCATAAGTTGTTCTATTAACTAAATTACCATTTGCATCATAACTATACGTTATCGTTTTATTTAGCCCTTTATTATCTTCTCTTATTAAACGATCAACTTTATCGTATTTATAATATGTATTACCAACGTCGCTTTTTACTTTAGTGACATTGTTAAGTTTATCGTAATCATAAGAATAACGATGATAGATATCATTTCCGATAATATTTTCAAGTGACTTAATATTTGTAAGAGTCTTTTTATCAGTAGTGAAATAATTTAAATTTTGTCTTAGTAAGACATTAGAATTAGTGTCCTTTATTTCGTTATATGTAAGGCGACCAAAAACATCAGATTTCAAATTCGCTAAATAGTTAGATGAAGTGATAGAAGTTAATCTTAAGGTCTTGCCATCGTAAGAATAGTTATAAGTTAGTACTTTATCACCAAGATTAATGTTTTCACTATCTAAACAATTTTTATCAGCGAAAGAATAAGTGTGAATAATATTAAGTTCATCATAAGTATCAATTTCTTTAGTTAATCTATCATAATCGTCATAAGTATATGAAATTGATTCATTTCCCTTTTCAATTTTTACTAACCTTTCCTTATTATCATAAGTATAGTTGATGGTGGAATTATCACCTCTCGTCGATTTTATTAAATTATTATTTTTATCATAAATCGAAGAAATCGTGTAGTTTAACGGATTGATTGTAGTAACTATCTTTTCTCCATTAGTGACTTCATCATCGCTGTAATTACTCGTATAAGCGAATGAATATAGAGGTGATTCTCCTATTTTTATGAGGGTTTTGCGGTGCTTATAATCGTAAGAATAAGTATAAATTATTCCGTCTTGTTCCATGGAAGTTAATAAATCTAATGTATAGTTAAATTTGATTGGATTAATTAAACCATCATCGTTATAAGAAAGATCCACTAGTTTTTGTGAATAAATATCGTAGCCTAAAGATAATGTAGAATTATTTGGACCAGTGATAGTAGAAGGGCGTCTAGAATTAGATAAGTAACTAATCACATAATCATCCTCATTAATGAGTCTTCCTAATCCATCATAAGTTCTAGTTTTTTCTTGTTTTAATGATGGTGAATCTAGATTATATTCATAAGTCTTATTTTTAAAACCTAATTTATCATAATTAACTTCTTCAACATTATTTAAATTATCTATCGTACGAATTAATCGATTGTAATTATCGTAATCGTATTTCTTTTGAGCTATAACACCATAAATATCGGTTGAGACTTCCATTACTAGATTTGAGTTTCTATATTCATAGTCTATTACACTAGAGGGAGTTAATTTTCTTAATAAATGTAAGTCATCATCATAAATATTAATTTCGCCAGTGGCTTCATAAATTTTCACTTCTAAGTTAGCAAAGAAAGTGGAAGGAATTTCTAAATCAGAAGTAATTTCAATCGTTACCTTACTAACTAAATTATTAAAGAAAATTGGAATAGCTATTTGAGGAGTAATTCTATCATAATGAATAGTGTAACTCGCTAGGTCACCACTTGCTATTACTTCAATCGATAATTCATTTTCATTATTGACATCAAAATTTGTTATATTTGAAACATCTATAATTGCAGCGGCAAACAAATATTTTTTTGTAAAATTAATTTCACTTTTTAAAATTTGTAAAGTAAAACTATCATTTGAATAGCTGACATTTGTGTAGTTTTTAGTTGCGATTAAATTTTTTTCTTCATAACTTACATCGAATACGACATTTCTTTCGTTATAACTTTTAAAAATAAGTGAAGAAGTGAGTAAATCTAAATCGTCATTTTTTTGATAGATAACTTCACCATTTTTGTTGACGTAAATTATCGATTTGTTGTTATTGATATTATCTTCAGCATTAATTTCAAAACTATTTATATTAACTTCAACATCTTCTATATTAGGATTTTCTATGGTTTTATTTGTGATAAGGCCATCTTCGATAAGAAGAATTTTATTCGTGATATTATAGCCTTTAAATTGCATTTCATCCGTATTATTACCTAATGAAAGAAGTCTAGCCATCTTAAATTTAGTTTCGATTAAATTAGAATCGATAATAGAAGATAAAAGATTATTTTCATCATAATTAATAGTGATAGTTTGTGTAGACGAAGCAATTTCTACAAGTTTATCATCGATGTATTTAAGAGTAATTTCATTTTCATTCAAATCGGAAATATAAATTAATCTTCCATAGTAATCAAAACCAAAGACCAAGCCTTCATTACTTAAAAGAAAATCTTGCGCATTATCTTTTTGTGCTAAGACTTCATTAGCCTTCAAAGTTTTATAATAATCGACATCTTTTTTATATCGATCGATTCTTTCTAATATGTCTTTAATAGAAAGTTTAATCGATTCAATTTGATGGTTATAACTTACGCTAGTGGAATTGAATGAATTAATTTGTGAGGCAGTTATTTGTTCTTCGCTATTTATCAATTCACTAAAAACAGAATTCATCATTTCTATTTGATTAGAGATCTCTTCTTCCATTTGTTTTAAAGACACTAAATTTTGTTTAGCTTGTTTTGCTAAATCATTTATCGTTGATTCATATTGTTCGATTGTGTTTTCGATAGAAACAATATTTTCATTTTCGTAATAATCAGGTTTAACATACGTTTCATTAATACTTTTTTCATAATAGTGATTTAGTTCTAATTCTTTTGTAGCAACAGAGTACGCTTGCTTATTTTTGGCAGTCAAGGAATAATAATATTTAGGTAGTAAAGCAAAATATTTGTCCTCATTAAAAACGACAGAACAATTAATTGATATAGGATTTACTTTCGTATTAGAAGATTTTAAGTAATAGCTACTATTTTTATATTCAACTTCGCTAGGAGAGTAGATATCGTATTGTAAAATTGTCTCATTTTCTACATAACTTACGTCATTAAAACACATTGATAATATGGAACGTACCATGCTCTCATTTGTGATTTTTGTATTAGTTGTCTCAATAAAGCCGCTAATTTCAAGTTGTCCGTTTTCGTCTAATATATTATCAATTGTTTTGTTTGAATCATCGTAGGTAAAGTGGTGAATCAATTTAACTTCTTTTTTTGAAGGCATATTTAAACTGTTTGCTGACGAAATATAAGTGAGACCATTAGAATTTACGACCTCGTAAGTCACCTCGTGGACGTTACCATTTTCATCTTTAAATTTATATTTTTGATCGCTATCTAGATAGACATTTTTCTTACTTACTAAATGATAAGAACCATCACTATTTAAATAGTACCATTTTTCATAGAATGCGAAAATGTTTCCATTCCCGTCAATGTAATGAATTTCATCTTGAAATGAACCGATATTTTTTTGTTTACTTTTAATTAATCGAGAGGATAAGTTAAAAGCCCAACCTATCGGTAATCCTTTAATTTTATCGAATGTTCTAAAAAGATTTCTTGAATCGTAATAAAAAGAAAGATTAACGCTTAATGCGTTAGAAGAAATACTTGTTAATGGAATTTCATAATGTAAGTCACCAGTGAATAAATTAGCCTTAAATGATGAATTATGAGTAAAATTATGGGAAATGATTGCTTTGTTTTTATCATCACCAATGCTTTGATATTTTGAAGATATGTTAGGAGTATCCTCACTATCGAAGCTAGTTTCATTAGTGATAGCGATAAAAGGATTATTTTCTTTATTGTCAGCAACATATTCTAACATTAATGTAATTGGTTCAACGGAAGTATTTTCTTCCTTACGCTTAACGCAATCATTAACAAAAGAAGATATATCAATTTGTAATGAATTATGAGAAGAATTGACAGGAACATTAGCGATGATAGCTTCACCACAAGACACTTTTATATAATCAGAGTCACTCGCATTACCGACATCAGTGAATTTAAGATTAATGAAAGATAAGAAATGTTCATTTCCTCTATTTTTAAGTTGTGTGGCAATTTCTTCCATGTTGAGATTAATTTTTATAATGTTATTAATGTCATTAACGTAACCACAAATTGTTTTACCTGGATAAATGTAATTTTCGTTTGGATCTTTTAATTCAATAAGCGAATCATAATTATATCTAAAATAAAGTTTAAGATTGACGTTTTGATGGGCATTTAGATAAGTGCTATTTGCTGTAATTTCGATAGTTTTAGAAGATGCAAGATTATTAACTACCTGTACATCAAAATCTTCACATGAAATTTCTCCATCAATAGTCTCTAAATATGGTTCTAATATAAATCCATTTCCAGCCCCAAAGAAATTAACTTTTTTATTATTAACCTGCATTAAGAGCGATGTAATAAAACTAAGTGAGACTGAATTATCACTTGTTTTTAAAGGCATAGTTAATAAGCACCCATCATTTGTAGATGTAAGTGTATAAGTGGGGCCAGGAATTGTGCCGCTTGTAGTTACTGTGGATGGACCTTGAAAATAAACTATGGGGAATGGTCTACTTGTAGTGGCGGGACTATTTACACCATAAATTTGTTTAGATATAGAACACGTTAATGAAATAGAATCTTTACTTAAACTAAATGAAAAAGAATTGTGTATAGTAGAGCCATCACTAGTGATATATGGAGTTGATACTTTTACATTTTTATTCAATGCTGAAATTGTTCGAGTTTGTCCAGCTAGGTTTTTAGATACAAGAAAAGTATTTTGAATAGGAACGACTTTATTAGAAGTGTTTATAAAAGAAATAGGATGCGTGAATAACTGTATTTTTAGTTTGTTTGATTCTTTAGAATAAATATTAGATAAAGAAAACTTTAATTCCTCGGTTTTATAATCGCCCATATAAGGAACATTCGTATGATTTTTTTCTAAAAAGATGTCTTTAAAATTAAATTTATTCTGCATGTTTTCCCCTTTATTTTTATGATAAACGATTTTATCTATAAAATGAACGAAAATAAGGGCGAATTAAAATTTTTAATCATTTATGAAGTAATTATTTACTTCTTTGGTTATAATGTAGTTGTTTTAAAGTAAAGAAAGGTAAAAATAATAAATTATGCATTGTGTAAGAAAAGTTAATGAATCACTCACCTGGGTCGGTGCGGATGATCGTAAAATTCATATTTTTGAAGGTGTCTATCCTTTAAAAAGAGGAATGTCTTATAACTCCTACTTATTAAAAGATGAAAAAACAGTGTTATTAGATACTGTTGATAAAGCTTGTCTAGAAACTTTCTTAGAAAATGTTAAATATGCACTAGATGGAAGAAAATTAGATTATATTATCGTCCATCATATGGAGCCTGATCATTCTGCGACTTTAAAAACATTATTAGATTATTATCCTGATGTCACAGTCGTTTGTAACCAAAAGATTTTAAACATGATTTATCAATTCTTTGGAAGTGATTTAAAACTTCAAACATTAATTGTTAATGAAGGCGATACGTTAAATGTAGGGGAGCATACTTTCCATTTTGTAAACGCTCCAATGGTGCATTGGCCAGAAGTGATGATGAGTTATGAAAGTAAAGATAAAATTTTATTTTCCGCGGATGCTTTTGGCACTTTTGGTGCTTTAAATGGAGCTTTATTTTCTGATGAAGTGGAATACGAACATAATTATTTAGATGAAGCGAGAAGATATTATACGAACATCGTCGGTAAATATGGTCCACAAGTGCAAGCGGTCTTAAAGAAAGCAAGTACTTTAGATATTAAACTTATTTGCCCATTACATGGTTTCGTTTTTAGAAAAGATTTAGATAAAATTATCGATAAATATTTAAAGTGGAGTTCTTACACTCCTGAAGAAAAAGGAGTTTTAATTGTTTATAGTTCAGTTTATGGTCATACGGAAAATGCTTCCAATATCTTAGCGTGTCAGCTTGTTGAAAAAGGTTTAAAAGTAGAAATGTTCGACTTATCTTTAACTGATGTTTCAGTAGTAGTGGCGAATGCTTTTAAATATTCACATATCGTTTTAGCGTCCACAACTTACAATATGGGTATATTCTTACTCATGGATAATTTATTACATGATCTAATTTCTCATAATTTGCAAAATAGAACCGTTGCTATCATGGAAAATGGTAGTTGGGCGCCTCAAGCGGGTAAACTTATGAAAGAAGAAGTGGTGAAGATGAAAAATATGACCATCTTAGAAAATAGTGTCACGATCAAATCGAGCGTGGATGAATCTTCTTTAACGCAAATTGTTTCTCTTGCGGACGCTATAGCGAAAACTTTTTAATCGAATAAAATAATATTTTTTAATGAAGAGCCTAAAAACGATTTAGGCTTTTTCTTATATTTTAGAAATTCATATTATTAGTATACGTGTATGTATACTGTACACACGCAAAAAACTTGTTAAAAAATTTTTAAAAAAACTATTGCAATTAAACGCATAAACGCATATCTTAGCGCATATATAGTAATAGAAAGGAGATTACACATGAATTTAAAGAAATTAATTCTATTACCTCTAGCTGCTTTAGTTCTCGCTAGTTGTGAACCGCCCGCCATTCCTCCAGAAGGCGTTATAGTCACTGCGGCTGAAACAACTTTAGAGATCGGTGGTACGACGACTGTCACAGCCGCTCTTACACCTGCCGATGCTGAAGCAGAAATCACTTGGTCCACAAGTGACACCGAAGTTGCAACTGTCGATGCGACAGGTACAGTTACAGCTGTCGGTTTAGGTGAAGTCGAAGTTATTGCGACTGCTGTGAGTGGTGACACAATTGTTCGTAGTTCCGTCGAATTAACCATTAATCCTGATGTGGAAGCAGTGCTTGCAAGTATCGCAACTGAAATTGCTGTTACTGGTAGTGCAAGTCTTGTTGCACCGGAAGCTAGTTTAGGCACCTTTGAATTCGATAACTACTACAACGTTAACGAAGGTGAAGAACAATGGTATTATGCTTCCGAAGGTTCCGTCTATAGCTATTTTGCTGACGAAGATGGTTATCTTGTCGATTACGTCTTAGATAATCATAATGAAGTACAAAAAATTTCCTACACTTCAGATGGAAATCCAGTTTTAGCTGAAAGCTATATTACTAATCCCTTCGGCGCGATTACCGCTTCTGAAGTAGTCGTTACTACTCCAACTCAATTAGATGTTCAAATTGGTGAAGAACATCCTGCAGAGGGTTTAGCAGTTGAATTATCTGGTTACATCGCTGATGTTACAGATAGTCTTACTATCAATCTTAACAAAGATGGTAGCGTTGCTTCTCTTACTGTCGTCGGTCACGGTAGCGTCGAAATAGAAGGAGTGATGACTAATTACGTCAACACCGTCGAAGCTACTGTCACGACAAAGGAAGCCATTGGCGCTCCAAGAAAGACGCCAATGCCAGAAATAACTGGCGATGATGCTGCTATCGTCAATTCATTCCTTACTGGTTTAAAAAATGAAAACTACACCATGGAAATCGTTGATACTGGCGAACCTGTCGGTGTCGTTGAGATTTCTAATGATGCAGTTGTCGTTGCTGGTACTGTTTTCTACAATGTCGAAGGCGATGGTGTCTACCAAGTTGTAGTAGATGATTCTACTGATCCAGTTAGTTTAATAGCGCAATCTGATGCTCCTATTGCAGCAACGATTAGTGAAATGCTTACTCCTGTTGATTTCTCTGCTGATTTATTCGTCCCACGAGGCGATGGCGTCTATGGTTTAGCAGGTGGTTTAACTTCTAACATTTTACTTGGTCTTGATCCATCTCTCCCCTTCTATTCTGGTGGGGATCTTCTCATCACCAATATCAATTCTGTTGAAATTTCTTTAACCGTCGAAGGCACTACTGTTACTGCCGCTACTATTACCTATGACTACGACTATTATGGCTTAGGTTTTATTTTTGGTACTTTAACTCTTAATCTTACTAACTTTGGTACTACTACGTTTGAATATGCTGATGGTACTTTTGTCGAACTAGTTATCGAAGACTGGGATGAAGTTGTTGGTCAAGAAGGTTGGTATAAAACAGCCGTCGATAATCTAGGTGAAGAAATTGCTGGCACTGTTCCATATGTTGCCGCTTCCTGGTATGGATACGCTGATCCCGATGATAATGAATATGGTGTTCAAGCAAGCTTTGAAACTAAAGAAGAAGCCCAAGCATTATTAACTCAAGTCGAAACCACTCTTGTTGGTGCTGGCTGGGTAAAATCTGAATCGTTAATCGATGACTATAAAACCCCAGTTTATACTAAAGAAAGTAGTACAATCTATGTAGCCACTAGTGCATGGGAAGCTTCTAGCGGTGGTTTTGTCTGTGACATTATTTTCTGGCCTGCAAGCGAATTTATTCCAAAGACAACTTGGAGTGAAGTTGATGCCGAATGGGCAGCCTCTGTCAATGAAGCATTAGGCGGAAATATCGATTCTGTTCCTTTCGTCGATTTGGATTGGAAAGTGTATAATGACTCATACTATGGCATCGTAGCCGAGAGTGCATATCAAGATTCTTTTGCGACAGCAGAAGCTCTAGCTGCTGAAATGGTCGATGCTTTAACTACTGCTGGATGGTCACTAGATGAAGGTCTTTATGATATTAACGGGAATCAAGTCTATACTTTGCCAGGTAATCCAATCGCAGTAGCTGTTAATCCAGTTAATCTTTGGGACATGTACTACTACGTTGAAGTAGTATTCACTGCCTATAGTGACGCAACTGTGCCAACAGTCGCAACAACTTGGTCTGAATACGATGCTGATTTTGCAACTGAGATGGAAGCCGCAGGAATTGATGTTGATGTCACTCCATTCTTAGACGCTGAATGGGGATGCGATGCATCTACTTCATCCGCTTACGTCTACACTGATCCAACCACTGCACAAGAAATCTATGATGCTTATGTCGCTCTTTTAGTAGAAGCTGGTTGGACCGCTACTGGTGAAGCTGATGAAAATGGCATTACAACTTACGCTAACCAAGATACGAACGTGACAATTGGTGTTCAATTAGACGTCAGAACTGATACGGTTGCTTACGTCAACTTATACTGGGGCACCAGCGATGCTGTTACTGAATAATCATTAAACATTTATTCTAAATTGTAATAAAAGTTATTAAGGGTCTTGCTTATTAGAGCAAGGCTCTTTTTTATTATTTATAACTAATATATCAACCTAGGAAATTCCGGTAAAAGTACCTAGGAAATTCCGGTAAAAGTACCTAGGAAATTCCGAATTTCCCTTGCTTTAACTAAAATTTTTGTTACAATGGTAGCGTGAAATATGTCAAAAGAATAATCGATAAAGACTTAGATTTAAGAGAACAGGCTTTTGGTGCAATTAACATTTTAGGTCCAAAAGGTTCAGGCAAAACTAGAACTGCGAAAGAAAGATGTGCATTCACTGTGGAGTTTGAAGATGAATCACGTAGAGATTCATATTTTCTTTTGGCAGATTCTAATATCGACGCTTTTTTAAATTTTCCGCGACCTACTTTGTTCGATGAATGGCAAGACGTTCCAAAGATTTGGGGTCTAATTCGTCTTGCCTGCGACAAAGAAGAACGTTTTGGACAATTTTATTTAACTGGTTCTTCTTCTAAAAAAGTTCAAACCGCACATACGGGGACGACGAGAATCTCCACCGTGACGATGTATCCTATGTCCTTATACGAAAGTGGAGATTCAAATGGTAAGATCTCTTTGAAGGAACTATTTGACAATCCTCATTTAGTAGTGGATGGAATCACTAGCGGTAGTGACATTAATAATATAATTTTTGCTGCTTGCCGAGGTGGTTGGCCACGCACATTAGAAATCAAAAACGATGAGGCTAAGTTATTAATTGCGCGCGATTATTTTAAACAAATTTGTGAAAAAGATATTTCTTCTCTCGATGATAAAAAAAGAAACCCAGAAATCGTAAGTGCAATCTTAAAATCATATGCACGAAATGTCGCTACATTAGCGAAGAAAAATGTCATCTATAATGACGTTTGTTCAAATTATAAAATTAGTGAAGAGACTTTTGATGAATACATTGAAAAATTAAAAGAATTATTTGTCATTGCAGATGTCGAAGCATGGAGTCCTGAAATAAGAAGTAAAAAAGCACTTAGATCACCTAAAAAAAGAATCTTTATCGATCCATCTATTGCTTCCGCCGCCTTAGGAATTTCGCCAGAGTATTATCTAACTGATTTTGATTTATTTGGACATGTTTTTGAAAGCCTTGTTTACCGCGACTTATTAGTGTATTCTTCCTCTTCAGGAGGAAGCATTAAACATTATCATGACGCTTACGACTTAGAAGTAGATTACATCGTCACTTTGAGTGATGGCCGCTATGCTCTCGTAGAAGTTAAGTTAGGTAATAAACGCATCGAAGAAGGTGTAAATAATTTATTAAAATTTAAACGACTTGTGAAAGAACATAATGAAAATAAAAATAAACTCCCGATTCGCGAACCAGATTTAATGATGATCATCACGACGGGTGATATAAGTTATTCTAAAGATGGTGTAAAAATAATTCCTATCACTTGTTTAAAAGATTAGTAGTAGAGAAAATTTCCTAGTTTACACTAGGCTTAAAAAAATGTAATATATATAACGTTATCGAAAGAAAGGGATAAAAAAGATATGGAATGGTATGACATTATCTTCTTAATCGTTGGTATCATCGCTATCATCTTATCGCTCATGCAAGGTGGTAAATCTCAAGGTGCATCTGGGGCGATTACCGGTGGTGGTCTCAATATCTTTGTTAAGACGAAAGAAAGAGGCATTGAAAAAGTTATTTCTATCCTCACTTTAATCGTCGATATCGCCTTCATGACGATCGCTATTCTTATCAACGCTTACGCTGGTTAAGCAATAGTTTATTAAGAAACAATCTTCTAAGTCCTTTCGTAGGACTTTTTTCTTTTATTTGATAAATGCTTATCATTAATAATGATATTGCTATATAATGTGATATATGAATTTAATAGCGATAAAAGATTACGTCAAAATAAGAAAAGAAGAGATGAAAAAAGAAATTTTTTCCCTTGTGCGTAAGCCTAAACTTGTCATCATTCAAATGAATGACGATGTCGCCTCTAATTCTTACGTCAAAGGTAAACTTAAAGATGCGGAAGAATTAGGCATCGAAGCGAAGTTAATAAAATTAGATGAATCGTCAAGTGAAGAACAATTATTGACGTTAATCGATGACGTTAATGAAGATGAAACTGTCGATGGTTTGATTGTTCAACTTCCCTTACCGAAGCATATTTCTGAAATTAAAGTTAAAGAAAGAATTAATCCTAAAAAAGATGTCGATGGTTTTCACCCTCTTTCTAAATTTAAAGCTTGTACCCCTAAGGGTATTGTTTCTTACCTTACTTACATCGGCTTTGATTTTACTGGTAAGAACGCGACTATCATCGGAAGAAGTAATATCGTTGGTCGCCCATTAGCGAAACTTCTTTTAGATTTAAGTATGAACGTGACTGTCTTACATTCTAAAACTTCTATTGAAGACCGTAATTTTTATTTAAAACGCGCGGATTTAGCCGTCGTTGCGGTCGGAAAACCTCATCTTATTAAGAAAGATGTTCCTTTGAAGAAAGATGCAATTGTCATCGATGTAGGTATCTCTAGATTAGATGGTCACTTAGTGGGGGATATTGAGCCTAGAGATGATGTTTTATTACAAACACCAGTTCCAGGGGGAGTGGGTTTACTTACAAGATTAAGTTTGATGGAAAATGTATTGGAGGCATATCAAGATGGAATTTCACGTTGATCACATTGAAGTTTATGGCTTAGATAAAGCTATTAAGGCGAGCGGGAATCCGATGCGCACGGAAATTAATAATGGCCCGGTAGATGAAAAAGATTTAGCTAGGGCAATTAAATTAGGGTCCACTCCAAAAGGGGAAGGACACGATAATTTCTTAAAAGGTATCATCGTCCAATTTGACGTTTATGCACCTCTATATTGGTGGAAACAAGCCCAAAGATATCATTGGTTAGATTTTATTTCTTCCCAATCGACGATGCATTCACTTTTAAAATTTGATGTTAAATCACAATGCGTATCTGATACGAGTGAAGAAGTATTAAATATCATTCAAAAAATGATCGATGAATATAAAACTTTAGAAGATGAAGAACAAAAGAAAGTTCTTTGGCGAAAGATCGTCGCTTCTTTACCTTGTGGCTTTTGTTTAGGGGCTTCGATGACGACGAATTATCAACAATTAAAAACTATCTATTTTCAAAGAAGATTCCACAAATTAAAAGAATGGCACATCTTCTGCGACATGATTTTAAATCTTCCTAAATTTAAAGAATTAGTGATTAAAGAATAATTGTTATTATTTATATAATAAAAATACCCTGTCTAACAAGTAGAAACAGGGCATTTTTAGTTTGTTACTTCGTCACTAATAATAAATTACTTCTTTTGTTTTTCTCTCGTTAGAGCGATACTCGAAGTGATGATGAGCATCAAACCCGCAAGTGCGATAGCAGCGCCGACGATCGTAAGTAAGATATTAGCGATTTGAGAATTGTCGATAATACCTAAGACGATGAAGGTGATACCTACCGCTAAGGCGAGAGCGAAGATGGAAAAGTCGAAGGCAATGAGTGAAGGTCTTAATTTTTCTTTCACATCTTTAATTCCTCTAGCTAAGAAGAATAAAGATAAAGCACATAAGACGGAACCGACGAGTAGTGGTAAGAAACTTACGACTAACTGAGGCAAGATGAACAATAAGATTGCTACGCCCATCAAGGCTCCACCGACGAGAATTGAAGTATCGAATTCGAGACGACGTGCGAAAAGTGGCATGAGCATAAATAAGGCGGCGTCAAGTAAGATAAAGATGCCGATGACGATGCCGATGAAAGAATTGAAATTAGGCATCCAGCAGCAAATCGCTAACACTAAGCCAAACACTAGAAGAAGTGCACCTTCGATAATTTGTAGCCATTTCCAACGTGTGAAGATTGATTTCATACTGTGAGCTCCTTTCTTTACTTAATTATGTTGATAAAACTTGAAAAATGCAACATTTTGCATTAAGCAAATGCTAATTAATGCTATAATAATTTATATCTGTTTAACAAATAATGTAATCTAGCCATGTACTTGGTTAGATTTTCTTTTTATCTAACAAGTATAATCAATATATGCCGTTATCCTGCTTAATATTGATACAGCTTTGACTGTCAGACTACATACTCAGGCATAC
>CASFRI010000031.1 GCA_949297055.1 uncultured bacterium
AAAGTGCGCTCATCTCATATATTTGTGTCGCATATACTTTCGTGCCTACTCCATAATAAATTGAGGCTGGTGCGTCGCTTGGAAAAATGACTCCTCCCCAACTATCGCAGGGCTTTCCAAAACAACAACCCGCAGCAAAACAACCTAGTCTTCCTAGTGCGTGAGCAAAAACAATGAATGGTGTCATAATATTTAAATAAGTTAACGTATTTAATTTTGGATGTGCCTTTTTAAAGATGAACATCAGTAAAATAAAAAAACCAAAGGCGCATAAAAAACCACCGTAGAAAGCAGTAGAAACAAAATATAAGCCACCTCTTTCACCAATTTTAACTAGACCATCGAATAAATAGCCCCCTAGATAACCCATTATCAAAGATAAAGATAAAAACATCGTCACTAACATCGTTTCTTCAAAGTTGACTTTTTTAACAAATTTAATGACAAGAAAGAAACCTATGAGAAGGATGCTAACACCTAATCCGATAAGAAAGGAGAAAGTAGAAATTTTAAATATACCAAAATCTAAAGTCGGAAACATATGTTTTATTTTAACAAATTAAAAAAGAAAAAATAGACCGAAGTCTACTTTTTCCGACGAAAGGAGAATTCGACATCAATGAAGCGGCTAGATGTCGAACAATGTCTTTTCTGGTTTGACGTATGGGCGGAATTTTTCTAATACAGTTAGACCAATTTGCGAAGCAATAGCGAGCGAGATAGCAGCGCTTATTCCAATGGCGATTGGGCTAGCAAAACTAAAGACCATCGAGGAAGTAAATAAATTACCTGAAGCAACCGCTTGCGTAATTTCTTGTCCACCACCTTGGACGAATAATTCCCAAGTCATCGAAGAAGATATCACTTGGAACACTAATAAGACGACACTAGAGAGTTGTAAGATGAACTTAACCATTTTATTTTTAATAAATAATATGCCCCAAACAGCCCCTAAAGTAAGAAGCATGAAGATGAAGCTAACAATACCTAAAGCACTAGGAGCGTTACCTTGTGTACCAAAGATAATATCGAAGTAAGAAATTTTATAATAGTTAGAGACGTAAGTAATACCTAAATTCGTCGTATAAATTTCTTGCATGTCGACGACAGGTAAAATCATGAATCCTAAAACTCCTAAAATAAGAGCACTAGTGATACCAGTCGCCACTATGTCGCGACTATGATCGCTTCTAAGTAAGACGATGATGCTACCGAGTGTAGCAAATACAGCGCCCACTAAAATAAGATAAACAACTAAACCATAACTTGTTTGGCCAAAGCCGAAGAGAGCAAAATACCAAATGCTACAAGTTAAAGCGATAATGCCACCGATAAAAGGACGTTTAAAGCTTAAAGCTGCCCCGACAATTAAAGCGATGGAAACAAGTAAACCATAGAGCCAATCGGTTAAACCGATGTAACTTTCAAGTTCTAAAGGCGCACACATGAGCCAAGTTAAAGAACCAAGTAAGCCAAGATATGCTCCAATAAAAATAATTGCAATACCTAATTTCTTTGACATCTTTAATTGCCTCCTGTCACAGGTTCGCTCCAAACGTGAAGCATCATAGATCCTTGCCAAGCACTACTACTAGTCGTGATGCGAATGACAGTGGCTAATTCGCCTTCAACTTTGCGCCATTCGTCGACGATATTTAAGCAGATGCCAGCCGCACTATAAGATGGAGTGCGCGTATGAACAAATTCTGGATAAGATTCCATAAATTTTACATAATCTTCAATCATCGCTGTATGAGAGCCATCAAGAATATAAATTCCATAAATACCAAGCATGACAGTACGTCTTCCTGATTCATTAACGCCACGTTGGTAATTGTAAAGTGTCCCGCGGTTATAAGCAGGAATTTCACTGCCTACCCAATGTTCGAAAATGTCGAATGTTTCTTCTCCACTAAATGGATTAATTTCACCTGGGAAGACACGGCTCACGACCGAATTAAGTTTTTCAAATAGAATATTAATATTGTCGCCATCAAGCGCTGCTTGAATATTGATTGCTTGAGCAGTCAAATTGTAACCATTATTGATGTAAGCCGTATTTTCTACGCTATCATCGATTCGCCAAGTTACGGAAGTTACATCACGATAAGATTGAACGAAAGCGTCAAAATCAGCGCTATCCGCATCATAAATCGTCACGAGTAAAGATTCAGTTGGAGGTTCACGGTCAAGCTCAGCTTGACTAATAATTTTTTGATAAGAATAAGATGAACCACCAGTGAAATTTGGAATGTTCGTCGCAGGTAAAGAAAGTTCGCGAACAATTAAATCGACAGGGTATTCATCGACATGGATAACTCTATTATCACCATCATTAGGAATACCACACCCACTAACAAGAATAGCTAAGGCTAATAAAGGAATCATTTTTTTCATTAGTTTGTTCCTCCTTCTTCTTCGACTTCTTGATTTGGATAATCATCGAACGGATTATCGACGTTAGTCCACGTATCATCAATCGTAGGAACACTAAGTTCATCCGCAGTTACATCTTCGTAAGAAATGATATATTCACGAATTGACTCTAAAGAAGAATTATTTGAACGGACACGAACGATACCGTAGACAAAATCATTTTCCACAAATTGCATAGCATAATAAATACTATTCCATGAATAAGTGATATATAAGCTACCAGCACCATTCGAATAGAAATTATAATCGTAGTAAGATTTATTTGTCGGGTTACGATCAATTTGCGTTTGAATATTATTTAAATGTGTTAAAGCATCTTTCCCAGTTGGGAAACCAAGAGCAGTTTGAGCATTGAACCAATAAGAATTATTGTTAGTTGCCACTTGTGGTGTGCCTATATCACTTGGCACGACATTGATACTATAAGTATCATCCGCGTGAATATTGAACGTAATGTTATATAAACCAGCCGTATTTACATAAATATCATTATTTTCAAGTTTTAACATAGCTGTGCCAATAGCCGAACCACTGGCGATGGAAGCACCCCACATATTTTCACCAGCTGCGTCGCTAATTTGCCACTTATCATAAGCGGTAAATCTTACACCAACAATTTCATAAGAATTAACAACATTAGGATCAGCACTTGTTACTTCTTCTAATGGATAACCACCGATTGGAAGCCATTTTTGTGGACCATTAAAAGAACCGCCACCGACAAGATAATAACTAGCATCAAGAATAGGTTTATCAGTATCAGTAAAATGTTTAAATGTCATTGTTTCAGCATTTTCGGCATCAGGAGTAACATCGGTTAAATTCGTCGTGTAGTAAACATCATCTTCACCGATGAAAAAAGTACGACTTTCGTCGACGAGATAACGAGTGGTCGAGTCATTGTAGTTAGCTGAACTAGTGCCTTCTAAATGATAAGCGGCACGACCAAGTGTGTTAGAAAAATATGCTTTGCCGGTCGCTTTTTCGCTATAGTTAATAGCGTCAGATTGACCAGTAAGCGTTAAAGAGATATCGATTTTTGCACTATCGTGAACACGGTAGTCAGAACTCGCTTGAGCTTTGATGATTTCTGTGGTGACGCTTTTTGCTTCGTCAAGAGAAATCTTTTCACCGATATCGCCAACAGGATGAAAATTACCTGATGGAGAGCAACCTATAACACCTAAAAGCAAAGGCGTTATAGCTAACAAGATTTTTTTCTTCATAGTACGTTAATGTCCTTCCGAGATAAATTATAAAGTAAACATAAATTTTAATCTATATTTTTTATTAATAAGGACTTAATAACCTATTTTTCGTCATCACCTAAAGTAAGAACGGACATGAAAGCTTCTTGTGGTAATTCGACACTCCCCACTGCTTTCATACGCTTTTTACCTTGTTTTTGTTTCTCTAACAATTTTTTCTTACGTGAAATATCTCCGCCATAACATTTAGCTAAAACATCTTTTCTTACGGCTTTTACGTCCGCCCTAGCGATAATTTTTCCGTTCACACTCGCTTGGATTGGCACTTCGAATTGTTGCCTAGGAATAACTTGCTTTAGTTTATTAACTAAACTAATAGCCCTTTCGTATGCCTTTGGCCGATAAACAATCGTCGACAAAGCATCCACTACTTGACCGTTTAATAAGATATCCATCTTCGCTAATTTTTCTTCGCGATAGGAATCAAAATGATAATCTAAAGAAGCATAACCTTTAGAAACACTTTTTAATCGATCATAAAAAGAATAAACAATTTCCGCTAAAGGAAGAAGATAAACTACTTGCATTCTTGTATCATCAAAATAATCTAAAGATTTATAAACTCCTCTTTTATCTTCACAAAGTTCCATAATTGGACCAACGAATTCTTGCGGAGTCATGATATTGACTTGGACAAAAGGCTCTTCGATAGATTTAATACAAGTTAAATCAGGCATCTTAGCAGGATTATCTAAAGCTATCATTTCACCATTGGTCAAATTGACGTGATAGATGACACTCGGAGCGGTTAAGATTAAATCTAAACCATATTCTCTTTCTAATCTTTCTTGGATAATATCCATATGTAGTAAACCTAAAAAACCACAACGGAAACCAAATCCAAGCGCTTTAGATGTCTCTACTTCATAAGTTAAAGAAGCATCATTTAATGATAACTTTTCTAAAGCCTCTTTTAAATCGTTATAACGTTTACTATCGCTTGGAAAGATACCAGAAAACACTAAAGGTGTGACGTGGCGATATCCCACTAAGGGGGTGCTAGCCATATTATCTTTTAAAGTGATAGTATCACCAGGCTTCACATCTTTTATATCTTTAATTTGAGCAGCAAGATAACCAACTTCACCAGCTTTTAAAACGTCAACTTTCGTTTCTTTAGGATTTCTTAATCCTACTTCAGTGACAAGATATTCTTTTTCTGCACCCATGAGATAAATTTTATCACCAACTTTTAATTCCCCATCCATGATGCGAATTTGTAAAATAACTCCGCGATATGAATCGTAAAATGAATCGAAAATTAACGCTCTTAACGGTGCATTTAATTTCCCTCTTGGTGAAGGTATTTTCTTGACGATAGCTTCTAAAACTTCTTCGATATTTTCCCCAGTTTTTGCTGAGACAGTAATGGCTTCTTTTCTATCTAGACCAATCTTTTTTTCTATTTCATCCAAAGTACGTTCTTTATCAGCGCTAGGAAGGTCAATTTTATTGATAATAGGAATAATTGTTAAATTTTCATCGACAGCAAGATAGACGTTAGCAAGCGTTTGAGCTTCCACTCCTTGCGTCGCATCGACGACAAGCAACGCCCCTTCACAAGCCGCTAGGGAACGTGATACTTCGTAAGTAAAATCGACGTGCCCAGGAGTGTCGATCAAATTAAAAATGTAAGTTTTACCATCTTTGGCTTCATAAGGAAAAGTCACAGCATTCAATTTGATCGTTATTCCTCTTTCTCGTTCTAAATCCATCGAATCTAGGAATTGATCTTTCATCTCTCGTTTAGAAACACTGTTAGTGAATTCTAAAAGTCGATCAGCGAGAGTCGATTTACCATGATCTATATGAGCGATGATACAAAAATTTCTAATTAAACTAGAATCATAATTCATAGTGAAAGTAATTATATCAAATTTTTATTTATAAATAAGTAATTTCTTATCGATGCCAAAATCTTTTTAAAAGTATCGCTAAGTTCGCTAAACCATCCACTCTTTCAATACGGCCATATTTAGCGACAAAAACATCGCGATAACCTTTCCAGAGCGCTCTATGGTCAATTAATAATGCAAAACCTTGATCGCTAGGTGAACGGATAACCCTACCAAAAGCTTGTAATATTTTCATGATACCAGGATTGACGTAGGCATAGGCGTAACCATTATCAAAATATTTTTCATCGTAATATTTTTTCATTTCTTCTCTAGCTAAAGCGGGAGGAGCAATGCCAACTGAGATGACGATAACTCCACTTAACCTATCTTCACTTAAATCGACCCCTTCAGCGAAAACTCCGCCGAGAACAGCGACACCAATAGTGGTTTTTTTCGGACTTCTTTTAAATTTATTTAAAAAATTATTTACTTCATCCGCATTCATCTCTTTCTTTTGATAGTATATTTGATAATTATCTTGTTCATCTAAAACGTTTTTTAGTTGATTTAAATATTCGTAACTTGGAACAAATACGAGATAATTTGCTAGCTTATGTCCACATGCCTCTAAAATCAAATTTTTAACTTCGATGAGCGAATTTTCTCTATCTTTATAACGTAAAGAAAGATGAGGATAAGCCATGAATAAAAAATTTTCTTTTGGGAAAGGCGAAGGGATAGAAACATTTAAATCGTTATCGGAAAGACAAGAAATATAATATTCCATCGGCGTTAATGTACCGCTATAAAATATAGTCGTGTTCACACGTTTTAACATTTCCACTACATAATCATGTGCATCGACAGTGTAAAGATGGACGATAAAATGATCGTTATTTTTCTTTTCAAAATATTGAATGTAAGTATCGTTCATCTTTTCTTTAATTGCGAAAAAATTTAAAAAATTATAATAAATATCGAGCATTTTC
This sequence comes from uncultured bacterium, assembly GCA_949297055.1. Classification (GTDB taxonomy): domain Bacteria; phylum Bacillota_I; class Bacilli_A; order RFN20; family CAG-826; genus CALVUG01. The sequence continues at coordinate 6,532 of CASFRI010000031.1, forward strand.
TCACTCGCATCTTCTTCGTATTTATTTAAAAAATAAACCATTGCTTCATTGAATAATTCAATTTTTAAAATTAATTCACTAGGTAAACTATCTATTTTTACTTCGCTAAAATCATCTTGACTTGCACTTAATTCTTCTAAATATTTCACTAAGTTTTTAAACGCTCCATTAAGTTTTTTTCTTCCTAGATGTCTAAAATCATCTTTAGCTTTAATTAAATCATGCAAATCAAAAGATGCACTATACATCTCTCTTGCTCTATCGATAAGATTATGCGCTTCATCCACTAAGACGAGATGATTTTCACTTTCTTCATCAAAATGTCTTCTTAAATACGCTCCTGGATCAAAAAAATAATTGTAATCTCCAATAATAAAAGAAGCAAAAGTAGAAACATCAAGTTGTAGTTCGAAAGGACAAACCATCTTTTCTTTCGCGATGTTTAATATTGTTTCTTCGTCGAAAACACTATGTTTTAAAAATGCTTCTTTTAGTACACTAAAAAGTTTCGTGTAATAGCCTAAAGCGTAGATACATTTTGAAGGTACGCACGCCTTTACATCATTTAAACAAATCTTTTCTTTAGCGGTCAAGGTCACACAAGTAATATCTAAACCTTTTTCTTTTAATTGACTTAAGGCTTGTTGAACGCTACTTTTGCCACTGCCCTTCGCTGTCAAATAAAAAATTCGATCAATATTATTTTGTTCTAATTCTTTTAAAGAAGGATAAATCGCTGCCATGGTTTTACCAATGCCGGTTGGAGCTTCAATGAATAAACGATATTTCCCCTCAATAGCGTTTTTAACTTCATCCATCATAATTTTTTGTCCATCTCTTAAATCATCGAAAGGAAAATCTAAGGCTTCAATAGATTCATTACGACGCATGTTTTTTAAAAGCATAATATTTTGAAAAGATAAATATTCACGAATCAAAGATGTGACAAATTCTTCTAATTCAGGCACGTAAAAATGATAAAGATAATCTTTTCTAATCGTCGGATTTAATTGATAAATATAAAGAAGTGAAACATTTACAAATTCTACTCCTAAATCATACGCTAACATCAAAGCGTAACATTTTGCTTGTCCAATGTGCCATTCTTCTTGTTGTTCTTTAAATAAATCGATGTCGATAACGCTAGATTTAATCTCTTGTACAGTAGGTGTTTTTCCTAAAATTACTCCATCTGCTCTACCTTCTAATGTTACTAAATAATCATCGACAACAAAGGCGTGTTTTAAAAAATATTCTGGAAGATATGAATTATCTTGTGACCTTTGATGAATGCTATGCAATCTTACTCCTTCTTGCATCGCACTAGAAGAATAGATAAAAGAATTAATATCTCCACTTCGGAGGAGAAAATCCACTAAATCATGTACGCTTAAAGTAAGAGTTTTTGCCATATTTATTAACTATGATAAAACTTTATTTTTCAAATCATGATAACCATTTAAAAAGTCACGAACTTTCATTCTTTTGGCGTTAGCCTTTTGAACTTCTAAAACTTCAATATCGCCATCTTTAAGTTGTAATATAAAACGATCTTTCAACACTTCTTTAACAGTTCCAATTGGTTTAGAAACATCAAATGAGTGGAATTTTGCGTCAAATATCTTAAAACTTTCCCCATTTAGTAACAAATAACCACCAGGATGATAACTTAGAGCCCTTACCCATCTAAGGAATGAAATAGTGTCTAACTCTAGGTTTAATTTCTCGTCTTCTTTTTTAATTTTTGGAGCGAAGGTTACTTGCACTTCATCTTGTTCAATTCCTTCTAATTCACCTTTTATAAATTTATTTAAAATAGGAGGAGCGAAAGTAAGCAAAGAAGAGGTTAATTTTTCACATAATTCATCGTAATTTGATTCTTCAATATTTATTTCAAACGTCGCAAAAACTTTTCCAGCATCCATTTTATTTACCATTTCCATAAGTGAGAAGCCGGTCGTTTTAAACCCTTCGATAATACTTCTTCTAATAGGATCTGCACCTCGAAGTTTAGGTAAAATTGAACCATGGAAATTAATCGCACCAAGACGAGGAATATCTAATAATGCTTGAGGAATTATTTGGCCATACGCTAAGCAGACGATCAAATCGATATTAAAGGGCTTTATAAATTCGAAATCTTCCCTTATTTTATTTGGAGTGAAACATGGTATATTTAATCTGTTGCTAGTTTCCTCTACCGGGGAAAGAATCATCTTTTGTCCACGTCCTTTTGGTCTAGCTGGCTGAGCCACCGCACAAACGACGTTAAAACCTTCATTTACTAAAGCCTCTAAAAGTTTAGCTGACATGGTCGGTGAACCTAAAAAAGCGATACGAACTTCTTTAGGATTTAAATTTAAATTTTTAATAAAGCTAGTACTTATCATGCATAATATTGTAATATTATCAAGTGGGACTAATCAATGCTATGTGATGAATTTTTTATCGACTTTTATCACGAGATTGGTTATAAAATTAATAGAGAGGTAAATTATGGCCTTATATCCTGAATATCAACAAGTACAAGCGTTCGTCGATCACACGAAAGATTTATTTAATACGAATATGACTATTCAAGATATTTTTGAAATGTCATTTAAAGCGAATGATTATAAAACTGTTTTCATTTATCTAAACAATAAAAAACAAGTTGAGAAAAAAAGCTATGCAGATACTAGATCTAAAATTTATAATGTAGCTTCTCGTTTACATAAATTTCTTTATTCTATTCCTAAAGGGAAAATTGTCGGATTAAAGCTTTACACTTCTCCTACTTGGATCTTATTTTATTACGCTATTTTGATGTGCGGTTATAAGCCTTTACTTTTAGATCCAAAATATGACTATAGTCAAACAGTTAAAATTATGAAGAAGGCTGACGCTATTGCCTTAATTTCAAACGATAATGTCAATTATCAATTTTTGAATATAAGCGTAGAAGAAATTTTAGATCAAAGAAGCGATTATTCTTTTATAGAATCGTGGGAAAATGAAATTATATTCACTACTTCTGGCACGACTGGCGAACCAAAGCTTGTCGTCTTTGATGGTAATGCATTATGCCATCAAATTAATGCTGCTCAAATATTACCAGAAAGAAGTAAAGATATCATTTATCCACCGAGCATGGGAGAACTAAAAATTCTCTGCATGTTACCTTTTTATCACATCTTTGGCTTCATGGCTGATTTCTTATGGTACACATTTTTTAATAAAACATTAGTGTTCCCGTTTTCTCTTGCTCCTAATGATATTACTTCCATTGCGCAAAAACAAAAAGTAACACACATATATAGTGTTCCATTATTTTGGGATAATATTGCAAGAGCAGCTTATCGTTCATCTGCCTTAGAAGGATCAGCTCATCTAGATACTTTAAATAAACTTGTGTTATACAACACTGGAAGAATTTCTAAAGCCGATGCTGGAAATGCTGCATATCGATTTACATTGACTAATTTACAAAATAAGGTTCTTGGTACTTCTGTTCGTTTCGCCATTACTGGTGGTTCTTTCATTTATAAAAATACGCTTAATGTTATTAACGGTCTTAACTATCCCTTACATAATGGCTACGGGATGAGTGAAATTGGTGTTACTTCCGTCGAAACTAGCGAAGATGTCATCAAAAGATTAAAAGGAAGCATCGGTAAACCCCTTTATGGTGTCGAATATAAAATTGCTCCTATAAGCGTCGATAGCGAAAAGAAAAATAAAGATGAAAGCATAGGAGAATTACTTGTTCGTTCACCATTTTTACATGTTAAAACGATTGAAGATGGAAAAGAAGTTCCTGCTAATTTAGATGAAGAAGGTTTCTATCATACTGGCGATTTAGCAAAAGTTGATAAAACAGGTCGTTATTACATTAAAGGAAGAGTAAAAGAGCTAATCATTTCTTCCTCTGGCGAAAACATTTATCCTGAGGAAATTGAAGAAAAGTTCCACAATATAGAAAACGTTTCAAATCTTTGCGTTGTGGGAGTTAAAAAAGCCACGAGTGATTTAGAAGATATTGCCTTAGTCATCGAAATAAGCCCAAATATTGATGACACATTATTTATCAAAATCAAAAAAGATATATTAGAAAAAAATAAATCACTCGGTTCAAAAAACCGCGTCAATAAAATATTTGTCTATCGCGATAAACTTCCAATATCTAGTAATCGTAAAGTTAAACGTTATGAAATTAAAAAATTATTGGAAAATAATGACCGTCGTTTCGTCAATATTAACCGCGATGAAGAGCCACTACATTACGATGGTTATGATGAAAATGAAGTTAAACAAGTGCTTACGAAAATGAGACAAATATTTTCAAAAGTATTACTTTTACCTGTTTACAAATTAAGCGATGATGGTCATTGGATCGATGATTTCGCTGGTGATTCGATGTCTTACATCGCTTTAGTGCATGAAATCGAAGATACTTTCCACATCCAATTTGAAGAGGAAAATTATGGAAAATTTACTTGTATTCGCGATTTTACACTATATCTACTTAAAAAAATTAAATTTTAATTGATACCAATTAGCATTTTTGCTATTATCTAAAAGAACGTCAAGTGAGGTGAACAAACTAGATGGCAAACATTAAATCTCAAATCAAAAGAAACAAACAAAACGAAAAAGCTCGCAAAAGAAACGCCAGCGCCCGTAGTGAACTTCGTACAGCGATGAAGAAAGTTCGTCTCGCTGTCGAAAAGAAAGATAAAGAAAACGCTCTTATCTTGCTTACGAAAGCTGAACGCCTTGCGGATAAATTAGCTAGCCGTGGCATCCAACACAAAAACACTGCCGCACGTCAAAAAGCTAGCTTACGCCGTCTCGTTAATACGCTTTAAATCGTATTAAGAAAGACTCTAAACCATAGAAGCGATCGATGAGACCGCTTTTTATTTTTAAATCTAAGTCGTAAAGATCTAATAAAGTTTGCTCGATTTTTATACGAGCAATTTTATTTTTCATTCTTTGCATCGTGCGAACGCGCGAAAGATTAATTTTTAGCTCTTTAGCGATTTCATCATCAATCATACCGATTTTAGATAAGAAACGAATATCATTTAATAAACGAAACTGATTTGCAAGCATGCTAATAATGCGTACTGGTTCTTCATTTTGCACTCTTAAATCACGAAAAGTTTTAATAGCTTTGACTTTGTTATTATTAAGTAAACAATAAAATAAATCGCCAGTTTTTTCTTCTAATGGATTAGTGACTAAAAGTTCTACATCTTTCAAAGTAATATTTTTTGTATATAACGCTAGTTTTTGTGCTTCATTTTGAAAAAGAGTTAAATCACCATGTACTCTTCTTTTTAGTTCTAAGCGTGCGCTTGGCTCGATATTAGTCCCAAGTGATTTCATAAAATATTGTTTGATATAAGCATCCCATTCATCATCATTAATATTTAAAAGTTCAAATATTTTTCCATAAGCTTCGATATATTTATATAAAGCATTATTTTTATCAATGTCTTCAGATTCTACAATGAAACAAACATCGTTATCAAATGCATTTTTTATACCTTCTATTAGTGTATCAATAAATTTATTTTTATTGCCTCTAATTAAAAAAGACGCTCGATTAATAGCGATGAATCTTTTTGAAGCCATCAGAGATGGAGTCTGAATAGCATCAATTATTTCTTCATTTAATTCTTCACTATAATCAAACTTAAGAAAATTAAGCTCATCCATTTCACCAAGCGCTTCTTTAGCGAGGCGATTCATCTTAACTTTATTACGCGCACTTTGTGGTCCAAAAATTAAATAAATCATCGTATTTAATTATACAAAATTTCATCAAATTAAGCGATATGTAATTGTCCCTTCTAAATACGTTAAACGATATTTAATATCTAATCTTTCTAGCCTAGAAAGTGTGTCTTTAGAAGGATGACCGTAACGATTATTTTCTCCAGCTGAAATAATAACTTCATCAGGATTACAAACTTTCAAAAATTCATATGAAGAAGAAGATTTTGAACCATGATGCCCTAATTTTAAAATATCTGTGCTTAAGTCTATTCCGCTAGAAATAAGTTTATTTTCTACTTCACTTGATGCATCACCCATCAATAAAAATTTCATATCATTAAGACTAAATTTAATGACAAAACTTGCATCATTTTCCCCACGGTCTAAATTTGTGTAATTCAAGTTTTCTAAAATTAAACCATTTAAATTAAATGGGAAATTGTTCTGATTTTCGATAACTTTCCCAACTGGAAAATTTTTAATTAAAGATTCTTTTGCCCCATTATGATCAAAATCTTCATGCGTAATAATGAGGTAATCAAGACGATATATACGTTGCTTTTTTAAATATGGAATTAAAGATTCTTTTGCGACGTCAAGATTAAATATTCCTCCTGTATCAATTAGGCAAGTGGCTCCGCGGTGCATAATTAAAGTAGAATCGCCTTGACCAACATTAATAAAATGAATTACATTTACCGCAATAACAGCAAGATAGGCCCATTTAAAAAGTTTACGATATTTTATTTCTGCACTATAGATTAAAACTAAGAAACATAAAAGATAAATTATTAACTCCACATCTATAAAACCTGGAACATGCAAACTTAATGGTAAAGAAGCAAAAACATTTGATAAACCAAGAACAAAAGATGATAAAAAGTTGATGAAAAATGGAAAGATAGGATAAGTTAAATAAAAGAAGAAACCGCTGACGAAAATTACGCCATTCATTGGAGCAAATACTAATTGAAAAAGAGCGAATAAAATGTTAAATTCGCCGTTTTGTGCCATATTAAAAGGTAAGAAAATAAAGGCTAATGTGAAAGTAAATAATAACTTGCGTTTTATTCCGCTAGTTTCACGTATTTTTAAATTCAAAAAATTGATAATGAAAGAAGCAATGAAACCAAATTGAAAACTAAGTTGACTTGCAAGATTAAAATTAATTAATAAAAAAGAAATTGCAACGATAGAAAGTACTTCCGTTTTAGAAAATTTATTATTTAGCCGATAATGATTAAAATGTTCAAAGCCTTTAATAAATAATATTCTTATAATGCTAAAAGAAGGAAAAGTTAAAATAGCAAATATTGATAAAATACTTAAACTTATTAAATTCGCCCTTCTTTCTTTAAAAAACATCGTAAATATGTAATTTAAAAAAGAAAGAGTAAGATAGACGTAAATTCCACTTATAGAAAATAGATGAATGATTGATAAAGATGTAAAGTTAGAAGTCGAATAATGATCATAATTTCGTTTTGAAAATAACAATGCTTCTAACATTATTTTCCCATCTTCATCAAAATGATTTAAAAAATCATTCATTTTTTCTTTTGGTCGAAAAATATTAGGAATAATTACTTCTTTTTCACTAACTTCAAGTTCGTTATAGACACCTTTTTGATTTAAATAATTTTCGAAATCGAACTGAGATTCTATGCTAGAAAAACTTAATTCTTTTATATTGCCTTTTACTTTAATAAAAGATAAGGCATCTACTTCATTATTTTCTTCGTAAACATAATAAGAATGAATTCCACTTTTTAATAAATAATAATTTGTTTCAGATTCTATAACGAAACCATAAATCGTCTGATTTTTCATCTCTTTTTCTTCTAAAGGAATAAAAGAAAAACCAAGTCCTATACAAAAAATAGTAAAAAAGATTAAACTACGTTTTATTTTAAATTTTCTTATTAATAAAATTAATAAGAGTAATCCGATTATTATTTTAAAAGTAAGGCTCATCTCCATGAAGATGAGCCCAGTTAGAAAGCTTATAAAAAGCCAAAATATCATGCGTGTAAAATGACGTAATTTCTTATTTTGTTATAAGTCGCATTACCAATACCATACACGTCTAACAATTCTTCTAAGGTATCGATACGATTACCGCTTGCACGATATGAAACGATACTTGATGCGACGCTTGAAGAAATTCCTTCACAAGTTTGAAGTTCAGTTGCACTATCGGAATTGACATTAACTTTTTCAATTGGCTCGGTCGCGCAAATATCATTAACGTCGTATTTTGGTGCGATATAATAGGTCATGCCTTCGCTAATTTCAGCATCGAGGAAATAGGCTAATGGGTCTGCGTTATCGCTTACACCACCCGCCTTATCGATTAAATCACCCATCGTTGAGCCTAAATCTAAGGCATAAGTTCCTGGTCTAGAGACTTCTCCTTCGATCGTAATCGTAAGATATTCCCCATTTTGTAAGTATTGAGGATCATTTCCCATTCCTCCTGACATAAATAGGAATGCGCCGATGACACCAATCACACCGACGACGACGATAGCAATAATTTTTAACATTTTTTTCACCTCCTAAGAATTACTACACAAAAAAAGGACCCGAAGGTCCTCTATTTTTAAAAAGTGAAAGAAGATTAAGACTATATTAGTCCACTTCAAGAATTTTATATTTTGTAGTCTTATCGCGGATGACGATAGTGACACTATCACCTTTTTTATGGCCGATGAGTTTTGAACCAAGTGGAGAAACATCACTAATCTTATTATTTAATGGATCAGCTTCGATCGTTCCAACGATACGATAAGTAACTTTTTTACCATCTTGGTTTTCTAAGGTTACACTATCACCAATACCGACGCGATTATCTTTCGTATTCGTATCGATGACGACAACGTTAGCCAAAATATCTTCGATTTGTTTAATACGTCCTTCAACTTCAGCTTGTCTATTGCGTGCGGCGTCATAATCCGCGTTTTCGCTTAAATCACCTTGCGCACGTGCCGCAGCAATTTGTTCGATAACTTCTGGACGAACATCATCGATTAATTCACGTAATTCTTTTTCTAAATCTTCAATACCAGATTTTGTTAATTTGTATTCTGCCATGTTTTGATTTCCCTTCTATTCGTGAGATAATATTTTACTAAAATATTTATAAAAGTAAAGATTTTTTAACTAACAGTTAATGGATGTCTTCAACTTGTTAACTGACAAACTCATTGCAACGAAACTGTTTTTAAGTTTGTTATCTTTCTTTGTTTTATAATCTAATCGTCTTC
>CASFRI010000032.1 GCA_949297055.1 uncultured bacterium
ATCATCGACATCAAAAACAGGATTTTCAGGATTTTTGATAGTAGGTTCTTCAGTAAGAATCTGATAAACCCTCATGATCGATGTGCTAGCCATCGTCACGCTCACGAGCACTTGTGTTAACATACTAATGTTAAATAACGATTGAACACCATATAAGTTAATAGCGTTTAAATTACCAATAGTGAACCATTCATTACCGGCATTAATCGATTGTAAAATGTAACTACCACCTAAATAAACACAAATAGTAATCATGAGCCAAACGGCGAATTGCATAGTTGGATTTGATAAGACGAACAATTTATCAGCTTTGATGAAATTATCTCTTACCGCTTCCGCTCTATTTCTAAATAAATCTTTTTCGTATTCGCTTCTAACATAAGTCTTGACAACTCGAATACCTTTAATATTTTCTTCTACTCGTTCATTTAAATCATCGTATTGTTTGAAAACGCGGATAAAAATAGGCGAAGCCTTTAAGGTGATGAAAGTGAGCATCACACCTAAAATGGGAATGACGATTAAGAACACCCACGCTAATTGAGGAGCTAAGACGAAACTCATGATCATGGAGAATATAATCATAAGAGGCCCTCTAACTGCCATACGGATGATGCTCATAAACGCCATTTGTACGTAAAAGACATCGGTTGTAATACGCGTGACAAGACCGCTCGTCGCGTATTTATCGATATTTTCAAAAGAAAATCCTTGAATTTTTACGAACATATCGTGTCGGATATTTTTAGAAAAGCCTACCGCCGCTGTCGCACTAAATTTACCGCTTAACATACCGCAAATTAAAGATCCGATAGCGAGAGGTAATAAAATACCACAATACTTTAATATTTCCATCAACGCATCAAATGGTTGAATAGAAGGATCTATCGCAAAAGCATTTAAAGTATCGATAAGCCAAGAAATAACTAAAGGAATGATACATTCAAAGATGACTTCTAAAGAAATTAAAATCGGTGAAAGAATGGCTTCTTTCTTATATTGGCGTAAAGATTTTAAAACGACTTTTGTCGCATCCCAATAATCACGAAGACGTATCTTATTCGTGTTTTTATTTTTCTTCGTTTTTTTATTCTTACTAACGACTTCCGATTTCATACAAGTGGTTATTCTAATTATTTAATAAATAATGTCAATAAGTAAAAAGCACGATAAATGAAATTCTTACACGGGTGTAAACTAAACTTATTCAAAAGGTTTAATTTGTTCTTTTTTAACTTCGCTTTTCTTCGCTTTATGCATATCTTTGACGAAGATGAAAGTAATTAAAGCTAAAAGCATGAACGCTGCAGCGTATGGGAATAAAGCCACCCAACCATTAGTAATTGTTAAAATACCACCTACTAAAATAGGAGTGATAGATTGAGCGAGCATGCTCGCGGCATAATATATACCAGTAAATCTACCAATCTTATCTTTAGAACATAGTTCTACGACCATAGGATAAGAACAGCAATTGATCATTGCCCAACCAATACCGCCGACGATGAAGATGATGTAATAATATATAGGCATGGCACTACCCGCTTCCCCAGTCGCTTGGTCATAACCATAACCAGCATCGAAGAAACTAGAAATAGAACCACCAGTAAAGCAAAGTACCAAAAGAATGATACCGATGACGATCGTCCATTTTCTACCTATCTTATTAGCGAGCCAACCAGAAGGTAAGAAAGCAACTAATGATGCAATAGCGAGTAAAGTAGGACCTAATGAATAAGAGGTCGTCTCAAGATGATAGATGCCAAAGTTCGTCCAGAACGTTTCGACGCTGTTAAAGGACATAAACCAGAGAAAGACACTAGCGATGAGAAGAATGAAGGCAATTTTATTTGCTTTGCCCATCGGCTTATCATCATCAACTTTTTCTTCTACTTCCGCTAATTCTTCTCCACGTCTAAGATCATCTTTCATCTCTTCTAAGACTTTATTTTCTTTAACAGTTAGGAAAAGAATAATACCGGTAATCAATAATAAAGCACTACCGATGATAAAAGGAATTAAAGATAAATATGGATTAGCGCCTTCGTTAGGATTCATCTTTTGGAAAGGCAAGAATAAAGCGATACCGCCAGCGATAATTGCCCCAATATAACCGACGAAGTTAATAATACCATTCGCTGTCGCTCTAAGCGGCTTAGGTGTAAGATCTGGCATGAGTGAAACCGCTGGGTTTCGATACATTTGCATAGCGATTAAAGTAACGCCCATCGAGATGATGAGTCCGACGAAAGAATTGTAACAAAAACAAATAGCGATAAATGGGAAAATGATCGCACTAGCGATTGTTCCGACGATGATATAAGGCATACGCTTACCTAATTTGGTATGTGTTTTATCGCTAAGATGGCCGAATAAAGGCAACATGAACATAGCGAAGATGTTATCGCATGCCATGATGATACCGACGATATATTGGTAATCTAATTCGGTAAAGTTCGGATTAGGGAATTGCGATTTTAATAATTCAGTTAAAAATGGAGGACAATAAGTATTATAAATTTGCCACAACATCAAAATGCCAAAAAAAGCAAATCCGATGATGAACGTCCTCTTGTAGTTAAGTTTCAATGGTTTATCCATATGTTTAACTCCTTAAATTCGACTAGTTCATTTTAACATATTTTTATTGCATTTCTATATTTTATAAATAATCAAAATAATCAAATCATAAAAGAAAAAGATAGCCGAAGCTACCTTAATCTTTTCTAGGAGAATCTAATACGGATATTAAGTAATTTTATTTTCTCTCTTTATCTCGTTCTTTTTTATAAGCTTTGAAACTTCTTTTTATTTTTTTATCTTTCGCTACTGGGCAATAGTCGCAGTGCGATGGTTTTCTTCCTTTAAGTCTTGGATAGATAAATCTAAAGAAGATGATAGCGAGAAGAATGAGCAAGATGACGAGAAGTACCATTCCATCAGTTAAAGTCATATTTAATCAATCTCCTTTCAATTAAATCGATCCACCAGCGGCAGTGATAATCCAAGATACGCTACCGATAAGAGAGGCGACGAGCCAAGCAAAACCGGTGAGGAAAGCCATAGATTTAAGCATCGCTTTATTAGAACCTAATTCATTTTTCATCGCGCCTAAAGCACCAAAACATGGGGCGCTAAATAAGTTAAACGTCATGAATGCAAATGCAGTAATTGGGTTGAAGAAATTGAACACAGTATCGAGTGGTCCAAACAAATCTG